>QLUB01000006.1 GCA_018725205.1 candidate division NPL-UPA2 bacterium | reverse complement strand
CTATCGGTTAACAGCCGATTGCTCTGCCATTGAGCTACTGAGGAACGTTAGGAGTGTCGCTGTCACCAGTCGACACTCACGATTATACGAAATCACAGCGTGGTCGTCAACCCATCGCAATCACTCAGCTAAAATCTAGCCAAGGGACAATCAGTCAACAAGCGAACACGACCACTGAAATACCGAGCCTCATTGCCCGTTATTCTCAAGGTATGGCAAGTCCTCGATTGTGTTCATTTCTTATAGCCTCTTTTATATTTATGCCCATTTCATTAAAATCAATAATATAATCAAACGTTTCTAATAGTTTATCTGAAACCTTGTGACACACATATAATGTGGTAATATCCAATGTTGTAATCAATTTTTCAATCTCAAATGCTGTCTTTTTATCTAGTGAGGCTGTGACCTCATCTAGCAATAACACTTTAGGGTTATTCAGCAAAGCTCGAGCTAAACACATCCTTTGTTTTTCACCACCACTTATTGCAGATACTTCTTCTGAAATGTATGTATCTAGACCTTTATTCAAAACAAATTCTTTCAAGTTCACTTTTTCGATTATACCTTCAACTTCTTCTCGACTATGTTGTCCTTTCATATCAATATTATTTATGATGGAATCATTAAAAATATATGGTGTTTGTGGGACATAAGATATGTTTGAATACAAACTGATTTTGTCAATTTCAGAAAGTTCAATTGAGTTAATTTTGATGCTACCTTCATAACGAAGGCTACCCATTAGTAGTTTTAAAAATGTCGATTTTCCTATGCCACTTCTTCCAACTATAAGATATTTTTTCCCTTTCTTAATCTCTAAGTCAATATCTTTAAGTATATATTCATCAGCATTACTATACTTAACTGAAGTTTTACTCAAAATGATGGTTTCAATATCCTCAACAACTTTCACATAATTATTTTTGTGAATAGACACCTCATCAAAAACTACCTTGGCCAAATTCTTATTTGCTTTCAAATACGTTAATTGCTCGAATGTATTCGAAATTGGATTATATATTTGTGAACTTAAATATATCGATGCTGTTAATAGGCCAATTGTAAATGTTCCGTTAATATAAAGTAAAGTAGCAAGAACAATAGATGTAAATGTCAATAATAATGTAAGAAATGCATTCCCAGGACTATATACCGCATCCAAGAGCCACCATTTCTTTCTTGCTCTATTAACAATTCCTACTTTCACATTATACTTTTGTAGAAAAAATTGCTCTGCCTGTTGCATCTTTATCTCATCAAACCCCCTGAGAAAAGAGTTTAGTTCCACAACATACTCGGAGTTTATTGATGACATTTCTTCTCTTATAGATTTAAACTTTTTTTCGAAAAAAGTCGTATATATAATAATAATTAACGACAAAAAGGAGAAAATTATAGCAATTAGCCAATTAATATAAAATGCTACAAAAATAGTAAACGTGGCTTGGAATATGTAAAGTAGCAAATTAAAAAATTCGATGATATACTCTTTAATTATTCTTGGAATATCTTCGGTAAATCTCGATAGATAATGTCCAGTATCTTTACTTCTGAAATTAACTAGTTCTAATTGAAACAGCCTATGAAAATAATTAGTCTTTACATCATAATCAATTTTAACAATCAAGTCTGCTCTGTAATATCTTCTGGAAAAATCCACAAGGGAGTATAGCAATATGTAAAACAACAACATAGCAGAAATAATGATGAAATCTGTCGCAACAAATGTTGCTTCAGTAATTGTTATCGAAAAGTCAATAAATCTTTGGAATATAATGGCGAATCCTGCGCCAAAAAGTGCTTGTAGAGCAGTAAAAGTTATTACCAAAATTGTGATTTTTTTATTCCTTGACAAGTAGTATTTAATCATATGATCTCCTATGTTAGCAATCTGTTAACGAGATTGCCTACTCCGTTTTTTGGCTGTCTAGTAGTAAAAGGACATCGAAAATGCTACTTTCCGCCGGAATTTGTTGGGGAATATTACTAGCATTCCTTCCCCTGAGGGGGGAAGGAATGCACAACCTACACCTTTGAGTTGACACGCCCATGAATTTGCCTAAGCAAATTCAGTTAGTCGCAGTAACTTTACTCCAAGAAGTCCTTGAGCCATTTGCTGCGGCTTGGGTGCCGTAGCTTACGCAGCGCTTTTGCCTCAATTTGGCGAATTCGTTCCCTTGTTACGCCAAATTCTTGCCCAACTTCCTCTAATGTGCGGGGGCGGCCATCCTCAAGCCCAAACCGCAGGCGCAAGACTTTTTGTTCCCGCGTGGTGAGCGTTGAAAGCACCTCGTCTAGCTGCTCACGTAAAAGCGCAAAGGCAGCGGCGTCAGCTGGCGCTAACGCGTCTTCGTCGGGAATAAAATCGCCAAGGTGAGAATCTTCTTCTTCGCCAATTGGTGTCTCCAGCGACACAGGCTCTTGCGCAATCTTGTGAATTTCATGCACGCGCTCAACGGTCACGTTCATCTCCTGTGCGACTTCTTCGGGAGTCGGTTCACGCCCTAACTCCTGCAGCAGCTGGCGCGTGATGCGAATCAGCTTATTAATAGTTTCCACCATATGCACGGGAATGCGAATAGTGCGGGCCTGATCGGCAATGGCGCGGGTAATCGCCTGCCTAATCCACCACGTGGCATAAGTCGAGAATTTGTACCCTTTACGGTAGTCAAATTTCTCAACTGCCTTCATCAGCCCGAGATTGCCCTCTTGAATTAGGTCAAGAAAGAGCATGCCTCGCCCTACATAGCGCTTGGCAATGGATACAACCAGACGCAAATTAGCTTCTACAAGACGCCGCTTTGCCTCCTCGCTCCCCTCTTCCATGCGCTTGGCGAGATCCACTTCTTCTTCGGAAGTGAGCAACTGCACGCGTCCGATCTCCTTAAGGTACATGCGTACGGGGTCGTCGAGCCGCAAACCGTCGGGTATGCCGATTTCACCAGTTTCCGCTTCTTCTCCCAGCACTTCCGGCTCGATGCGTACAGCAATTGCGTCAGGCACACTAGGGTAAACCGTTTCTATGGCGCTGTTGTCCGCCACAAGGTCGATGCCTTGGGCCGCGAGCCCTTCATAGAACTCGTCTATCTGCTCAGGTTCTAGCTCCACCTCGCCAAGATGTTCGCCAATCTCCTTGTAGGTCAAGACTCCGCGTTTCTTGCCACGTTCTATGAGCTCCTTGACCGCTTCAGCCTGAGTCTCTTTCTTGTTCACGTCCTGTACCCCCTCAACTGGGAAACTTTCTCTCTCTGTGGGATCTTTCTGCGCCGCTGCAAATCCGCTAGCTGCGCTGCCAAAGCCCCGCGAGTTTCCCCTTGTGCGTCGGCAAGGGCTTCCTTGACGCGCGCTATTTCCTGCGTCAAAGTGTGCTCCTCAATCTTCACAAAACACTCATTCGCCACGCCTAATGCGTTTCCCTCTAAATTCTCTGCGGTTAACGCAGCCGCTAATTCGGATTTTAGTTCCGAGGCAAGCTCGTGCGCTAAGTGCATGGGGTCTTCGCTCGGGCTAATCTCGCGCGCCAGCCACGTGGCTAAGTGGCGATACTTCTCGTCGATAAAGCCCACGCGTGCCCAAGTGTCGAATACGGACTGCCGCAACTCCGCGTGTTTCGCTAAAATGCCGAGGAGGATGCGCGCAGCCTTAACCCAACCCGGTGTTGCAGCCTTGGCACCGCTATGATCAGCAATATTATGCCGTGTTTTGGAAAGTTTATCCGCAGGCCTGTGCCCGGTAGCTTTTTCTAGCTCCACGAGAAAGGCTTCCTCCGGCAACTTGTACTGCCTGACGACGTGCTTGACATATGCGTCGCGCTCAAGCGCGTTACTCACTCCCGCGAGCACTTTGGCTGCCGCGGTGCCAAACGCCCCTAGGCTCTGCGGAGTGTTCCGATCATGCAGTTTGGAGAGCCCCAGGATGCGGTACAGAGTGGCAGGCAAGGCCTCATTGCCGACAGCCGCGAGAAACTCCTCGCGTCCAAGCTTGCGCAGGACCTCATCGGGGTCCTTGCCCTCTGTTAGGCAAGCGACTCTAACT
Source organism: candidate division NPL-UPA2 bacterium (assembly GCA_018725205.1). Classification (GTDB taxonomy): domain Bacteria; phylum Bacillota; class UBA994; order UBA994; family UBA994; genus UBA994. The sequence goes on along the minus strand of QLUB01000006.1, from coordinate 23,882 downwards.
GCAAGCCCCTTGCCTTCGAGCACTTCTATACCGCGAAGCGCCGCATTCTGCCCGGCCGTATCGGCGTCAAAACAGAGACTGATAAGTGGAGTGTAACGCCGCAAGATTTGGGCGTGGTCAGGCGAAAGCGCCGTCCCCAATGTGGCGACGACATTGTCAATGCCATGTTGCCAAGGCGTTACGGCATCCATGTACCCCTCGACGACAATGGCGAATCCGGCCTGCGAAATAGCTTTGGCCGCACGATCAAGCCCATAAAGCTCTCTGCCTTTGGAAAACAAGGGTGTTTCGGGCGAGTTCATGTACTTAGGGCCGACGCTCTCCTTTGACTCACTCAGCAGTCTGCCCCCAAAAGCAATTACCTGTCCTTGGCGGTTGCGTATGGGGAACATTACGCGCTGGCGAAAGCGGTCATACAGGCCCTTCTCCCCTTGCACGGCTAATCCCATGCGCAGCAGGTCTGCCTCGGCGATGTGCTGCGCCGCCGCCCGCTCTAAGAGCGTGTTCCAGCCGGGTAAGCTGTAACCTAGCTTCAGTGATACAGTTAGTTCTGACGACAGCCCGCGCTGCCTAAGATAATCCCGCGCTTCACGACCGAGGGAGTCGTTTAGCAATTGACGATGAAAAACATCTGCAGCCCACGCCATGACTTTCAGGTCACGCTCACGCGCCTGCCGCCTGGCCAGCACGTCTGGAGCATCGGAGTGCATTGCCGGCAAGGTGATACCCGCCCGCTCGGCAAGATTCTCTAGTGCTTCGGGGAAAGTCAGCTTGTTACGCTCCATAAGAAAACTTAGGACGTTACCTCCCACCTGACAGCCAAAGCAATAGTACATCTGCTTTTCTTGATTTACGTTAAAGGACGGAGTTTTCTCGGCGTGAAAGGGACATAACCCAAAGAAGCTTTTCCCCCGCTTCTCGAGGCGCACGTGTTCCCCCACAACCTGCACTATGTCCACGCTGTTGCAGACATGCTCCACAGTCTCTCGTCCATACTCCGGCATCTGCTCCACCTAACTTTTCCAAGCACTAGTCCCCTAATTTGTCCCGGCGGTTGTAGTACTCAATAATCTTAGAGGCTGTCTCCTCGACTGCCCGCTTGGTAACGTCGATGATGCGACATCCCGCCGCCCGCATAATCCCTTCCCCATACCGCAGTTCCTCGTTAATGCGCTCAAAACTGGCGTAGCTGGCGTTGCTGGCTAAGCCTAACGCTTTCAGCCGCTCTTGGCGAATAGACTGCAGTTCCTCGGCTCTAATCGTCAACCCAAAAATGCGATCCCGCGGCACAAGGTATATTTCATCCGGCGGACTGACCTCGGGAACGAGCGGCACATTGGCTACCCTGTACCCGCGGTGCGCTATGTACATACTGAGCGGAGTCTTAGATGTGCGGGATACGCCAAGTAAGACGATTTCTGCTTTAAGCAAGCCACGTGGGTCCTTGCCGTCATCGTACTTGACAGCAAACTCCACTGCCTCTACCTCGCGGAAGTACTGTTCGTCCAGTTGGTAAATAAGGCCGGGTTGGAGCTTAGGTTGCGACTCGCAGATAGTCGAGAAACCGTCCATCATCGGCCCCAGAATATCTATCGCGGCAATTCCCTCTGCCCGGCAGCGCGCGTTGATGTGAGCGCGAAATTCCGGCAGCACCAAAGTGTGCACCACCAGTGAGCGTAAACCCCTCGCGTCCTCCACCACTTCATCTAGCGCATCGCGCGCGGAGACATAAGAAACGCGGCGGAAATCCATGTCGTTGCCGAACTGGCTGGCAGCTGCGTGCGCCACCCGATGTGCCGTCTCGCCCAGGGAATCTGACACTACAAAAACAACAACCTTGCTCACATTCGTCCTCCTCTATCCCCGCGCGGCAACGCGTATGGCGCACAGAAAAGCATGGCTTTCCGGTCGCTTCTCTAGCTTGGCAAATACTATGCTGTCGAGCACCGCGGCTACCTCTCGTTCACCGGCCACAGGAGCGGACAATCCTTCCACAGCTCGCCAATCGCCGCCGCTCAACTTGCTTAGCAGGTTCATGGCTGTGCCGTTAACCCTGATTTGTGTGCGCGGACCCTCCCTTTGGCTGCACTTATGACACGGGAACCCGGGCAGGTCTACCACCAAGTGCTCCCCCGGCAGGCCTGCGCAGCGAGGGCAGACCCCAAGTTCCAAGGCAAACCCAAGCCTTGCCAGCAACCGTAACTCAAAGAACGCTAACAGTAATTCGCGGTGTTCTGTGTGGCTCAGAATATGCAGGCAGGCGATGGCTAGGCTCAGGATGTCGTCATGCGGCTGCGCATCGACAAGCGACATGTCTACCAACTCAAGTATGTACAGGGCATAGGCTAGGCTGTCGAGGTTTTCCCTAAGAGGACGGAAGCTCTCCAAGGCTTCGGCCTGACTTAAAGTGGGTAGCTTCCCCCCGACATAGGCAGTGAATCGGAGATGCGTTAGAGGCTGTGTGACAGAGGCATAGCGACTCTGAATTTTTCTTGCTCCCTTAGCCACCACCCGTACCTTGCCGTAGCCCATCGCCAATACTACAACCAACCTGTCCCATTCGCCAAGATTACTGCTCCTCAGTATAAGGCCCTCAGCCTTGACTTGCGGCATACCTAGACTTACACTCTTCCACAATCGATACGCCGGAGCTAGTCCCAATGCGATTAGCACCCGCAGCAAGCATTGCTAGGGCTACCGCCAGATTCCGGACACCGCCTGAGGCCTTCACGCCCAGCTCACTCCCAACAACGCGCCGCATCAACGCAATGTCGGCAGTAGTGGCACCTGCGGGGCCAAATCCTGTCGATGTCTTCACAAAGTGGGCACCGGCAACCACAGCCATTTCGCATACGCTCACCTTTTCTTCTTCGCTAAGGAGCGCGGTTTCTAAGATAACTTTAACCAAAGCCTTACCTGCCGCGTCTACCACCGCGCGAATATCTGCTTCCACGGCCTGTGCCAGCCCGGCTTTTAGCCACCCGATGTTAATGACCGTGTCGATTTCGGTCGCGCCTTGACGCACGGCCTCCCGCGTTTCTTCGCACTTGGCATAAGTAGACGCCGCACCGAGCGGGAAACCCACCACGCTGGCTATGCCAACTTCGCCGTGAACCAGTTGTTTTACCACGGGTACATGGCAGGAGTTGACGCAGACAGCCGCAAAGTTGTACTTAACGGCCTCTTCACAGAGTTTCTCAATGTCCGAAGGCAGAGCGTCTGCCTTAAGCACGGTATGGTCAATGTATCGTGCCAGTTGCCTGTAGTCCACAAGAAGCCCTACCTTTCTCGCTCATAACCCAATCGCTTCAGTTCGTGCTCCTTTTGGCGCCAGTCCTTGCGCACTTTAACCCACAACGCAAGGTGAATCTGACTGCCTAAGAGGCTTTCTATGTCTATTCGCGCCGCCGTGCCAATCGCCTTGAGCATAACCCCGGACTTCCCGATGATTATCCCCTTCTGAGACTCCCTTTCCACATATACGGTAGCCGTCACATGCACTATGTCGCCCTGTTCCTTCATCGCCTCAACTACGACTGCGGTAGAGTGAGGGATTTCGTCGCGCGTAAGTTCCAGGACTTTTTCGCGGACAATCTCTGCGGCGACAAAACGCTCCGGCTGGTCAATAATCATGTCCTCGGGGTAATACTGCGGCCCTTCCGGCAATGTAGCGCGCAGGTGTTCCAGCAGTTCCGGCACCCGCTCGCCCGTAGCCGCGGATACGCTGAACGCTGCCTGAAAGTCGTATACCGCGCGAAATGCGGCAAGCGTGCTTTCGCTGACTGTATGGGGGACTGTATCGGCCTTGTTTACGACTAAGACTGTCTGCGCTTCTTTTGGAAGCTTAGAGATAATCTCCCTCTCTATGGTTCCGACGCGCTCCGTTGGCTCCACCACAAACCATATTTGATCTACTTCGGCTAATGCTGCAAGCGCGTTGGCAACAAGTTGCTCCCCCAAACGATGGTGCGGCTTGTGAATGCCAGGGGTATCAAGGAATACGGCTTGCAGGTCTTGTTCGGTGTAAATGCAGCGAATCTTGTTGCGCGTTGTCTGAGGTTTGTCGCTGACTATAAGAATCTTCTCTCCCAACACGCGGTTAAGCAGCGTAGATTTACCCACGTTTGGGCGTCCGACAACGGCAACGAACCCTGATTTATGTGTCACGCCGGCCCTCCCTTAAAAAGCTTGGTCCAAAAGAGTCAGGCAAGAGATGTGCGAGGGTTGTGTCGCGCACAGTGCCGTCACCGGTCACTAAGAGCACGTCCATGTTCTCCCCAAACTCACGCAGTACTTGCCGACATGCACCGCAAGGCGAGGGCACCCCTTTCTCCACCGCTATGGCTACCGCTTCGACGCTCCGCGCGCCGTCACTTACCGCCGCCAAGACAGCTGCGCGCTCCGCGCACATCGACAGCCCATAGGAAGCGTTTTCCACGTTTACGCCGCTGTAGATCTTGCCGGCGGACAATACGGCGGCCCCTACCTTGTACCCGGAGTACGGAGCATAGGCCCGGCGGAGCGCTGCTTTCGCCGCCTCAATTAACTGCTGACGCATGGTCTGCCTCCTTCGGCTGTTCTACCGCTGCAGTAGCACTGGCTCTAGGTCTGTAGACTCCACCCGAGACAATCAGCTTTAAGCCGTCGTCAACAGGCATATCTAAGCGCGTAACTTCGCTCTTAGGCACAAAGACGAGCATGCCGGAGGTAGGATTTGGCGTAGTGGGTACAAACACCGCCAGCAGTTCGCTACGCGTGCGCTCCGGCACTTCGCCTTTCATGTCACCCGTGAGAAATCCAAGCGCGTACATGCCCTTGCGCGGATACTCGATCAGCACTACCTGCTGAAAGGCAGAATTACCTTGCGCCAAAAACGCGTCCACTATCTGCTTGGTGGAATTGTATATACCGCGGGCAAGCGGCACACCCAGAAAGAACCTGTCCCAATATCCCACGGCGCGTCGCCCGATTACGTTTGTCGTAACCATGCCAATACCAACCACGGTTACGGCTGTTACTACTAGACCGCTGCCCGGGATCACGGCCAACAGCGGGCCAATGGCCGGCACATAATAGAAGGTGCGCGAGAGTAGCCCGTCAAAGAAGCGCGACAGCACTACCAGCGCATAGACTGTGACTGCTGCCGGTAAGATGACTATTAGTCCGGCTAGGAAATACGTCTTAACCCTGCGCAATTTCTCATCTCCTCACCTTACTCCGAAGACTGCAGCCCATAACTTAGGCCCAAGCACCAAGCAGCCCACCAGCACAGCCACGACGGAGGCCACCAGTACCCCACCCGCGGCAAGGTTCTTGGACATGGCAGCTAACTCACTCTCATGCGGCTCAGCAAGGTCTACGGCTCTTTCGATGGCTGAGTTCAAGAGCTCAAGCCCCACCACTGCCCCTGCCGCCAGCAACAAGACCGCCCACTCGATGGCACTTAGCCGAAGTGCTAGGCTAACGGCACACAGCCCCGCCAGTGCTGCAAAATGTATCCGCATATTGCGCTCTTCCCTAAGCGCAGTCCTTATCCCCACAGACGCGTCGCGAAAACTATCGTACAGTGTATGTGGCCGTTTCACCTTAGCAAACCCGCTTCGCTTAAGATGCTATCTGTGAGGTCGTGCATGGCGTCGCCGTTCTCCATTTCGTGATCAAAGCCAACGAGGTGGAGGAGCCCGTGCACCATCAGGAAAGCCACCTCCCGCTCTAGGCTGTGGCCGTAGTCCTCGGCCTGAGCCTGAGCACGCTCTAAAGAGATGACGATATCGCCGAGCAGCTTCGGTGCGCCCTCAGGTATGATTAGCTCTTCCTCACACGTGTCGGCGAAAGATAACACGTCGGTGGGATAATCTTGCCCGCGGAAAGCTAAGTTTAGGCGTTGCATTTCTTCATCGTCCACAAAGGCTATGCTAAGTTCCGTGTCTTCACCGAGCGCAAGCCTTGCGGCTGCCTGTGTGGCTAGGTCAACGATTAGCTTTGGAAGATGAGAGGGTAGGGGGTACTTGTCCTGCGCGTTCGTCCACAGCACCTGCATACTTCAGGCCTCCTTGTTGGTCGGGTACTCGATTCGATGGTGAAAGACACTCGAGAGGATGCGCACAAAGGCGGTACCAATCATGTCTAGTTCCCGGAAGGTCAGATCGCTCTCGTCGAGCTGCCCTGCGTAGAGTCTTTCCCTAATCAACGCATGAACCCTTTCCGCTACCTTAGTAGGCGTGGGCATCTTTGCCGCCCGTACTGCTGCCTCAACCATGTCAGCTAGCATGACAATGGCCGATTCTTTGGTGCGCGGGCGCGGTCCTTCGTAGACATAGTCTGCAGTTTCTATCGCTTGACTTTGTTCCTGCGCCTTCACAAAGAAGTACTGCACCATTGAAGTGCCGTGATGCTCCTTGATAATGTCAATCAGTACCGGGGGAAGCTTATGCTCCCTCGCCAGTCGCACGCCATCATTGACATGGCTGATAATCACTGCAGCGCTTACCTGAGCCGGATAATGATTGTGCGGATTATCCATCATGATTTGATTCTCAATAAAGAAGTAAGGGCGCATCAGCTTGCCGACATCGTGATAGTATGCGCCAGCTCTAACTAAGAGCGCGTTTGCTTTTACCTCTAGGGCCGCAGCTTCAGCGAGATTCGCCACTATTGCACTGTGGTGATAGGTGCCGGGTGCCTCAATCAAGAGCCGTTTCAGGAGCGGCTGATGCGGGTTCGAGAGCTCCACCAGCCTAACGGACGAAGTCACGCCAAAAGCGTGCTCCAGAAACGGCAGAAAACCTATGGCCAAAACAGAGGACAATAAGCCGCCACCAAGTCCCCAAGCTAGGTCAATCATCATCTGCGGCCCTAAGCCGCCAAAAAGAAGCCCTAGCGCAGATATCGCCAGCACGTTCACCAACCCCACTGCCATGCCGCTCCGCGCTATGCCGCCGCGGTGTTCTTGCGTGGCAACAGAATAGACCCCTACTGCTGTGCCCAAGAGCCCCACCATTAGGTAGCGGAGTTCGTAGCCAACTAACCCCACTGCGAGGAGACTCAGTGCACAGCCCACGCTGAGCCCGACTTTAGGACTAAGCAGCACCGTAAGCAAAATACTTGCTCCGGCTATGGGAAAGAGATAACCCGATAAAGTAGATAAGCCAAGGCCAATAAACAGCGCACCAACATACACGACTGCGATAAGCGTGAGTTCCATCGTGGTAAGGGCGCTGTGCGATAGCGTGCGATAGAAGTAAAGGGATGGCACGCCTACAGCTAAAAGCGCAAACAGAAGGCTACCCGAGATCACCCGCCACTCAACAGTGCGGCGCAAGAGACCGAGAGCCTGCAGCAACATAATCTCACGCTCAGTCGCTATTTCACCCTGTCCAATAACCTTTTCCCCAATCTTTAGCCTTACGGGGCTGATCTCTGCTTTAGCCTCAATGCGCAGTCTCTCAGTTGCCGATTCATTGAGGCGCATGTTTGGGAGCATGATCCCCCGCGCGAGCTCCGACAAAAGCATGCGATACGATGCCCTAAGACCTGAGTTCTGCAGAGCTGCGCCAACTGCCGCGCGTGCACTCTCTAGTCCGTCAACCTTGATGCCGAGCCTGTAGACGGGTGCCAGCACCAGCCTAAGCTCGGCGAGCAGCTGCTCAACGCTGCCTGCATCTAGCGTGAGGCCTGTCGTAAGAGCGCCGTCAGTAATGGCAAAGGTTAATCGCGCCCGTACCGCTTCCGCCCGCCTGCCCGCGTCAGGCTCGTTTTGGGCGGTTTGCACAAAGAAGTTTAATATGGACTCAGCCTCTCTGGTCACGCGTTCGACGACCGTCGGGTCCTGCTCAAAAACCTCCGCTACTCCCTGCGCGGCCTGACGCCTAAGTAAAGCGGTGGTAAATGCATCCTCCACCATACGTGGCGCCCCGATGTAGCGCGGGCTCGCTTGGCCTACTTCGAGGTCTACCGCTTCTGGGACTAACGTGAGCACTAGTGCCAGTACAATTGCGTAGACGGCCACAAGAAGCAGTCCCCGCTGCCAGAGGGTCTGCCCCTTGAGTGCCCGCCACAGCCGCTCAAGGCTTAGGTAACTCATTTACCCACCTTCCTGTGTGGTGTTAGCCTCATAGGCTTGGATTATTTTTTGTACGAGAGCATGGCGGATGACATCGGTGTGTGAGAGGTAGACGAAGGCTATCCCCTCGATATCGGTCAACACTCGCTTGGCGTCCATTAACCCAGACACTTTACTGCGCGGCAGGTCTGCCTGCGTTAGATCACCTGTCACCACGGCTCGCGACCCAAATCCTAGGCGAGTGAGAAACATTTTCATCTGCTCGGGTGTCGTGTTTTGTGCCTCATCGAGGATGACATAGGCATCGTCGAGCGTGCGCCCGCGCATGTAGGCGAGCGGGGCAACCTCGATGATGCCCTTTTCCATGTTTTTGGCAAATGTCTCGACGCCCATAATATCATACAGCGCGTCATACAAGGGACGCAGATACGGATCTACTTTGTCTTGCATGTCGCCCGGCAAGAAGCCCAGACTCTCCCCTGCCTCGACCGCCGGACGGGTGAGCACTAGGCGGCTCACCTCCCGCGCTCTTAGCGCGGCTACCGCATGCGCCATGGCGAGGTAAGTCTTACCGGTACCCGCCGGCCCAATGCCAAAAACAATGTCGTGCGCGCGTAAGGCCTCCAAGTATCTTTTTTGACCCGCAGTCTTGGGCCTAATTTGCTTGCCGCGCGTGGTTTGCACAATAACGTCGCTCGCCAGCGACACGTTGCGCACGGCCTGTCCTTCCCCCGCCAAACGCAAAAGATACGCCACGTCTCCTCTACCTAGCTCGCCCCCGCTGCGCAAAATCTCGAGCATCCCTTTGACTACTTGCTCAACCTTAAAGACATGCTGGTCGGGTCCGGCTATCACCATTTCGTTGTCCTTGCTGAAAACCCTGACGGGAAAGGCAACCTCGATGGCGCGCAGATTCTCGTCATGCAGGCCGAAAAGCTTGACCGCCTCGGTGTTGTCGCGGATAATGAGCTTCACTTCTTTGCCTTCGATTACCATACCCTCCCACTATTGCCGTGGCACGAATTGCGCGATGTCTTCAAGTGTCTCCACTAGGACGCGTACATAGACTGCCGTCTTGTCGTCACTCCACCGCACATCGGTCCTACTATCTGATATTTTAACCCCGCTTGGCAGACTCACTCGTAGCCTAGACTGCGCTGCTCTAGTGGCCGCTGCCTCGGCCGCGTTAGCGCTTAGCACGGTCTGTGAGCGAATCACCTCGCGAAAGGTAACGGTGATATGTTCGACACCGGGCAGCAAATTCCTCTTTAGGATAGCCTCCTCATACAGCGCGTAAGGCGCAGCTGGGGACCAGAGAGGTGCACTTCGCGGTCCCCTAGACGCACGAACTCGCGTATGGCTACTCGCCCGGTAGCGTTGTGTACGATCCTCGCAAGTTCCATCGACCCAATCGCCTCATACCACACCCGCGCTTCTACTAAGCCACTGGCATGGCCTCCTGTGGCTGTCGCACCGCTAAGCAGCACTTGGCCTGCGGCAACAGTATCGCCTGGCTTTACTCTTGCTTCGCCGCTAAAAGCAATAATTCGGGTAATTATCCCCGCACGGGCGGCCACAATGTCCCCCGGTAAGCGTAAGCGGGGGGGAACCACGGCGCGATCTACCAACTGCACGACTGCCAAGCTCCCCCTAAGGCGCACCCCTGCCCACGCCAGTTCCGGAAACTCCCTTAGTAGAGCTGTAGACACCCGCTCTGTGTCAATCTCATGCCGCCAAACCCCTAGTCAAGGCCAGCTTGACGCAAAACTTGCAGGACATCTGCAGTCTCAACTTGTTTGCTCCTCTCCACCTGCACTCGCCAAACCATGCTTGTTAGCACCCACAGGAAGCCTGCAAAGAGGAGCGCGCCCAAAGAGAAGAACAAACGTCGCCTAGCGCGCTGCAACAAGAAGGGGAGGCCCCGGCGGCGAAGCACCTCCACCTGACACCGGTGTTTCCGTGCGGGGTTACGCATAGAGAGAAATCCACGCACTGTTGAGCAAAGCAGTACATGGCCCCCACGATGTCGGACGCCCCATTGCGGTATGCCTTGGCGCGCGCACTCGCTAATGAACGCGGCTTGGTTCTGCCCGGACAGCTTAAGCAAGAGAAAACCCGTGCAATAATTCGTCAGCTTAGTCATGCGTGGCGGCTCCCTCAAAGACTAGCGCGATAACCTTGCCTGTGACAACAATTCCGCCTGTTTGGATAGTGCGCAGCGATAAATTCTCTCCCGCTATGCGCAACACTCTGTGTGCCAGCTCTACAACCAGTTCGGTATCACTAAAGTGGAGAACGCCGCGCGGGTTCTCTATACTGACCTCTTCACAGCCAATTACAGTGATGCGCGGCAGGTCAAGAAAAACATCCTGCGGCAGATCAAGCACCGAGTCAAGCAGGCGACGTAACCTCGCCACGTAAATCACCTCCTCCTAGCAAAATATGTAGAAAAACGCGCTTACAGCACTATTAACGCAGCAAAAAGGCGCTGCCAACCGGCAACGCCTCCGTGAGAGTGACCAAGGCAAGAGGGAGCTAGGTGAACTTGCGCTTACGCGCTGCTTCGGATTTCTTCTTTCTGCGCACACTAGGCTTTTCATAATGCTCACGCTTACGCACTTCTGAAAGCACGCCTGACCTCTGGCACTGACGCTTGAACCGTTTCAGCGCTTGGTCAAGACTTTCGTCTTTGCGAATCTTAACTTCTGACATTAAATTTCCCTCCCTCCGCCACTAACAACTGCTCGGAGAAGTCTCGGACTTTAAAACCATGCCTTTTATTATTATAGCACAGCAAAAGGCAGTGTCAACTCTAGCCCGGCGGCCACGCCAAGCTCCTCCCAGCCAGTATATGGAAATGAAGGTGGTCTACGGTCTGCCCCCCGCCCTTGCCGGCATTGCTGACGACGCGGAAACCGCTCTCCTGCAGACCTTCCCGCCGAGTGATATCGCTGATAGCGCGGAAAATGTGGTCGCCAAGCTTAAGCTCGCACACTTCCGGCGCATCCACACGCGGTACGTGCACCTTAGGGACAACGAGGATGTGCACGGGAGCTACGGGGTTAACGTCGCGAAAGCCAACCACATGCTCGTCCTCGTAGAGGATACCGGCGGGGATCTCCCGCGCTACAATCCGACAGAAAACACAAGACAAATCGCTCACCTCATTTCTTCTGTTACTGTATATTCTGCTCCACGCAACAAACTCCTGCTACCTGTACGCCTAGAGATGTGGCCGAGATGACTCGGGCAGCAACGATGTCGCCTATCGTACCGACGCTAAGCGGGAGATGCGCCTTAACGTAGGACGTCGTGTACCCTGCGCATTCATCGCCGTCCGCAGATTCCAGGAGCACCTCGATTTGTTGTCCTATCAAGCCTCGATTAAATTTCAGTGCCAGAACCAACGACTCTGCTTGCAGCGTAGCCGCTCGCTTTGTCTTTATTGCCGCCGAGATTTGGCAGGGCATCGCGGCGGCAGGCGTACCGTCGCGGCGCGAATACCTAAAGACATGTAAGCGCGAAAACCCTACTTTGGAAACCAGAGCCATAGTCTCCTCGAACTCGGCTTCGCTCTCACCCGGGAAACCAACCATGACATCAGTCGTAATCCCTATGTTTGGTCTAGCCTCGCGCAAACTGCTCACCACGGCAAGGTATTCCTCCGCCGTGTAGCGTCGCCCCATTCGGCTAAGTACGCCATTACTGCCGCTCTGCAAAGGAAGATGAATGTGGGCGCAAAGCTTACTGTTCTCCTCAAACTGCTGCAGCAAGGGAGAGGTAATGTCGTTAGGCTCTACCGACCCTAAGCGCAAGCGCTGCAGGCCCTCTACATCAGAGAGTGCGGCTATTAGGTTGGCGAGAGAAGTCGCTTGGGTAAGGTCACGACCATACGCACCTAGGTGAATGCCGCTCAGCACCACCTCACGAAACCCTTGCGCGACAAGGCCTCGCCCTTGCTTTACCGCTGCGCTGAGCGAGAGCGAACGCTCCCGGCCTCGGGCATAAGGAATAATGCAATAGGCGCAGTATTGGTCGCACCCGTCCTGGACTTTCAGAGTGGCGCGCACACGCGATGAGCTAAAGACCTCCGAAATCACCTCAAAGGGAGTATCTGTAGACCACGGCGTGACCAAAGTAACTGCCCTGCCTCTGTCTTGTAGCTGCTCTGTCACGAGCTCCACAATTTTGGTTTTGTCGTTGCTGCCTACCAGTAGGTCTACGCCCGCCTCTGTGGCCTTCTCAAGCGACACCTGCGGGAAGCAGCCCGCCAATACCACTATCGCTTCGCTGTAGCGCCGCTTCTGGCGCCGCGCGAGACTAAGCGACTTGCGCTCGGCCTCGCCGGTCACGGCACAAGAATTGATTACATAAACGTCCGCGCGCTCTGTAAAGGGTACTGCTTGGAAACCTGCGGCCTGAAAGCGGGCCGCGAGCGCGCCTGTTTCTTGTTGGTTAACTTTGCAGCCGAGGGTGTGAAACCCCACCGTCGTCATTTTGACCCCCCATGTCTCCGAGCTCATACATCACTGTGCTTAGCAGAGCAAGTGCTGCGGTCTCCGTCCTGAGAATCCTAGGTCCGAGCGTAACGGGGATGAAACCGTACGCGTGCGCGCGATCTACTTCGTCTCGCGACAGACCGCCTTCCGGCCCCACCAGACAGACCACACTGCCTATGCTGCCCCCCGCACTAGTGCGCCGCAGGACTTCTTTCAATCCATGGCCATCCACCTCGTAGGCCACAAGCTTCAAAGAAGCTGTCGCCTGAGCTACCGCTAAGGAGAAATCAAGCGGCAAGCCTATCTCAGGGACAATGGCGCGGCCGCTCTGTTTCGCTGCCTCCGACGCAATTGCCTGCCAGCGCGTAACGCGCGCGGCGGCTTTAGCGTGGGGAAGCGTGGCTATGGAACGGCTGCAGGCTACAGGCATCACGCGCACCACTCCGAGTTCTACCGCCTTCTGGATAATAAACTCGAGCTTGTCCCCCTTAGGCATTCCCTGCAACAGAGTCACCTCTAGTTTGGCCTCGGGGCTTACTAGTTGCTCAGTGAACATTACGCTAACCTCGCCCGCACTAACGCCTGTAATGACGGCGCGAAAGACCTGGGCCCCAGATACGACCTCGATGACGTCGCCGACGACGTGCCTATGCACAGCTATAAGGTGATGCGCCTCTTTACCGGTAATAACTCCGCTGTCAGACGGATTTGCATCGTCACGTAAATTCATGGGGCTAAGAAAAAAGCGGGGCACTACTTTTCCCCGCCTTTGGCCACAAGTGCTACCCATTCTCCCTCAGACACAACTTCTAGAACTGCGAGGCCGTGTGCAGTCAGGGCCGAGACTACTGCAGGGAGTTTCTCCTTGATGATACCGGAAGCCACCAGCACGCCCCCTGCAGCGAGGTAAGACGGCACCTCCGGCAAAGCTTCCCTGATTATTTTCGCGGTAAGGTTAGCGACAATCACGTCGAACTTCCCCTGCACGCGCGAGAACAAGGAGCTCTCCACAACTTCCACAACGCTCTCAAGCTTATTGTGCCGCACATTCTCTTTTGCCACTGTTACGGCTATGGGGTCTAAATCCGCGGCAACCACTCGGCTTGCCCCAAGTTTCGCCGCCGCCAACGAGAGAATCCCAGAGCCGCACCCTAAGTCGAGTACGCGGCACCCCGCTAGATTCTGTTTTTCTAAGAGTACAAGGCACATCACGGTAGTAGGGTGCGTGCCGGTGCCAAAGGCCATGCCGGGGTCGACTTCTACTATTACTTCATGTGGCGCGGCCTCTACGTCTTCCCACGAAGGTTTAACTACCAGCCTATCGCCGATACGCAGGGGTTTGAAATAGGCCTTCCACGCTGTAGCCCAATCTTCTTCCTGCACTTCAGACCATGTTACCTCTGCCCGGCCAGGGGCTAGGTTACACTCCACCAAAGTAGCGAGCGCTAGACGCAGACTCTCGACTAAAGCTACACTGCATGGCCCCACGGGCAAATAGGCAGTGATGCGCACCTCCTCGAGGGGAATGTCCCGCTCTAGCTGCCGAGCATAATCTTCGTTATCGAGCGCGCCAAGCGGAAGCTCGGTGTCCTCGACAATGACACCGGTCGCTCCCCGACAATACAACATGTCCGCCACAGCCTCTTTGGCCTCTTGCGATGTGACAACCACAATCTCCATCCACTTGGTGTTCATTTTTGCACCCCCTAACGCAGCACGTCCCGCACGCGTCCGAAAAAACCCTTGTCGTCATCAAGGTGTTCGCCTAGGGCTAGGGCCAGCTGTTTGAGCAGCTCGCGCTCCTTTGCGCCTAGTTTCTTCGGTGTGTCTACGATTACTGTCACAACCACATCACCCCTATACACACTGCCAAGCTTGGCAATGCCCTTCCCCTTGATGCGCTGTACGGTGCCGCTCTGGGTGCCGGGTGAGATGTCTAAGTTCACGGTCTCTTCCTCGATTAACTGAACCTGCGCCTTGCCTCCGAGGGCGGCTCTAGGGAAGGAGATATGCAGGTCTAGCAGCAGGTCTGCACCGTTGCGCCTAAACACCGCATGGGGACGTACCCGCATGACGACGAACAAGTCCCCCGGCGGCCCCCCGCGCAGGCCAGCTTCACCTTCACCACTCATCCGTAGCCGCGTGCCGGTATCCACCCCTGCCGGTACCCGTACGGTGACTTTGCGCCGCCTGCGTACGAGCCCTCTCCCACCGCAGGCAGCACAGGGTGTGGGGATGATTTTGCCTGTTCCTTGGCAGCGGTCGCAAGTGCGAACGCTACTGATGCGCCCGAGAATTGTATTTTGCACGTAGCTGGCCTGACCTGTGCCCTTGCATTGGGAGCAGGTCTCGGCTTTCGTGCCCGGCTTAGCGCCGCTGCCTTTACAGGTATCGCAGTTTTCCGTGCGCGGCACTTCGACTTCCACTTCTTTGCCAAGGGCAGCTTCGACAAACTCAAGCTCCAGCTCATACTGGAGGTCGACACCCCGTTCAGGTCCCGAGCGCTGACGCCGTCCGCCCCCGCCAAACATCATGTCAAAAATGTCTTCCACACCGCCAAACCCGCCGAAGTCGCCGCTAAAACCGCCAAAGCCACCCTGGCCCCCGCCCGTCCCCTGTTCAAAAGCAGCATGGCCAAAGCGATCGTACTTGGCGCGCTTGTCTGCGTCGCTTAAGACCTCGTAGGCCTCTGTGATCTCCTTGAATTTATCGGCGGCAGAAGCGTCGCCTGGGTTAACATCAGGGTGGTACTGCCGGGCAAGTTTGCGATAGGCCTTCTTTATGTCACCTTCGTCGGCCGAGCGCTCTACACCCAGCACCTCATAGTAGTCACGTTTAGCCATGACCAAATATCACCCCTCGCAACGTTAACCGCGTGAATTCCAAATTCACTCTATGCGTTACTTCTTATCTACGTCGTAGTCAGCGTCAAACGTTTGGCCGTCAGACGCGCCGTGCTTATGCTCTTGATTGCTCCCCTCGTCCTGCTCATTCCCGCCTGCTTGGCTGTAGAGAACAGTGGATAGCTCGTTCATCAGCGTCGTCAGTTTCTCGGTTGCCGCAACAATTTTACCGTGGTCATTAGATGCTATCGCCGCACGCGCCTCACTCACAGCCTCTTTGACCGCCTCGGCCTTGTCTGCGGGAGCTTTGTCCCCGAGGTCCTTAAGTAGTTTCTCCGCCGCGTAAGAGGACTGCTCGGCGTTGTTCTTGGCCTCGACTATCTCTTTACGCTTAGCATCTTCGGCCGCATACTTTTCGGCATCCTTGACCATGCGGTCTATGTCTGCGTCGGAAAGCCCGGCAGAGGACGTAATTGTGATGCGCTGTTCTTTGTTGGTGGCCATATCCTTGGCTTTGACGTTAACTATGCCGTTGACGTCGATATCAAAAGCAACCTCAATTTTTGGAATGCCGCGCGGTGCCGGAGGGATGCCGTCGAGAGTGAAGCGCCCGAGGGTGACGTTGTCTTGCGCCATGGAGCGCTCGCCCTGCAGCACGTGTATCTCGACGGAGGTCTGGCTGTCTGCAGCGGTGGAGAAGATTTGGCTCTTGGAAGTAGGGATTGTGGTGTTGCGCTCAATTAGCTTGGTCATGACGCCGCCAAGCGTTTCAATCCCTAGTGACAGTGGCGTAACGTCAAGTAGTACGACGTTCTTTACCTCTCCGGACAGTACGCCCCCTTGAATGGCAGCGCCTAGCGCGACAACCTCGTCGGGATTAACCCCCTTATGCGGCTCTTTGCCAATGATGCGGCGCACGGCATCTTGCACTGCGGGAATGCGAGTCGAGCCCCCGACCAAGATTACCTTGTCAATCTGCGCGGGTTCTAGCCCGGCATCCTGCAACGCCCGTCGTGTCGGCCCCATGGTTAGTTCAACAAGGTCAGCGGTTAACTCGTCAAATTTGGCGCGGGTCAGGGTTATGTCTAGGTGTTTGGGCCCTTCCGCGTCCATAGTAATGAAGGGCAGATTGATGTTCGTCTGCTGCAAAGTGGAAAGCTCAACCTTAGCCTTCTCCGCAGCCTCACGCAGGCGCTGCATAGCCATTTTGTCGCGGCTGAGATCAAGCCCTGTATCACGTTTAAACTCTTTAATCAGGGACTCCTGCACTCTCTGGTCAAAGTCGTCCCCGCCGAGCCTGTTGTTGCCGGAGGTGGCCTTAACTTGGAACAGCCCGTCACCTAGCTCTAATATCGAAACGTCAAAAGTACCGCCGCCGAGGTCAAAGACTAAAATAGTGTGATCTTGTCCTTTGTCCAGACCATAAGCGAGCGCGGCTGCGGTTGGTTCGTTGATAATCCGGAGGACTTCCAGCCCGGCAATGGTGCCTGCGTCTTTGGTGGCTTGACGCTGGCTGTCCGTGAAATAAGCGGGCACGGTAATGATGGCTTTCTCAATCGTCGTACCGAGATAGGCTTCCGCGTCTTGTTTGAGTTTGCGCAGGATCATGGCGGAGATCTCTTGCGGTGTATGCTCCTTTTTATCAATGCGCACTTTATGATTTGTGCCCATGTGACGCTTGATCGACAAAACTGTGCGATCCGGATTGCTGATGGCCTGCCGTTTGGCGATTGCCCCTACCAGTAGTTCCCCTGTTTTGGAGAACCCCACTACAGACGGGGTTAGGCGTCCGCCCTCGGTATTAGGGATGATTACAGGTTCCCCGCCCTCAAGATAGGCTACCACGGAATTCGTAGTACCAAGGTCAATCCCGATAATCTTACTCATCACTGCACCCTCCCATTGAAACTTTTACTTTGCTTGGCCTTAGTACTCTGCCCTTGAAAAGATATCCGCGCTCAAGCACGGCGGTGATTGTGTTTTCGGGTTCGGCAGACTCGCCGTCCCGCATGATAGCTTCGTGATACTGCGGGTCAAACAAGCCTGCCGCCACAATCGGCTCAAGCCCATGCTTAGCGAGCACGTCCTCAAGCTGTCTACTGACAAGGACAACACCCTGCCCCCAGGTGGAGTCCGGTAGCGCCGCTACGGCCCGCTGCAAGTTGTCAAGCACCGGCACGAGCTTCGCTAGGCAGTCGGCTACGGCAACATGCCATATCTCCTCTTTTTCCCGCTGCAGGCGGCGGCGCATGTTCTCCATGTCCGCATGTAGCCGTAAGAAGCGGGCCTCGGCCTCTGCCAGCTCAACTCTAAGGACTTCTACTTCACTACTTGCGGGTGTAGTCTCTAAGCCATCTTTCACTGTCTCTTCCATAGTCAACCACCTTCTTGCCTAACCCTCTATATCGGTCATCTTTATGATTGTATCAATGCGGAGTATGGCCAAGGCGACTTCGCCCGCAGCCTTGATCGCATGCATCTTGACTAAGGTAGGATCCACCACGCCGAGCGCTAGCATGTCTGCCGCCTCTCCCGTGTCACAGTTAATGGCAACGGAGTCACTGCCTGACGAGAGCTGCAGCGCAGAAACATCCTCAACCTTTTCCAGTGGGTTAAAGCCCGCGTTCTGCACAATCTGTGCTAGAGGGCGTCTGAGGGCGGCAATAACACAGTCCACTCCATAAGCGGCCATCCCCTTGGTGATATCGCGCTGACGTTCCACGTCTTTAGCCAAAGCAATCTCCACCGCGCCGCCACCTGGGACGTAACCCCCGCGCACGGCCGCCTGTAGGGATGATGCTGCATCTTTTGCGATGCGCTCCCTTTCCCCTACTATTTCGGCGGTGGCGGCACCGACCGCTACCGTAGCCATAGGCTTGCCCACTCCTCCGAGGAACCTGACCTGCCTTAGGCTTTCGTCCTCGTAACACTCGTGTGCCTCACCTAAGTAGCGCGAAAGCTCCTCTTTGCTGCGGCGCAATGCCGTTCGCTTGACTGCCTTTGCCCCTGTATGGTCGCAGACTTTCTGCAGTTCGTGGGAGGCGACGCGGCTGATAACAAGTACTCCCGCATCAGTTAGCATTTCCTCGGCTAGGTCGTGCATACCACGGTCCAGCAGGCAGACTGTAACACCCAAGTCAACGATCTTCCTGACGTACCCTTGAAAGTCTGCCTGGAGCTCTAGGTACTTCTTAAACCCAGACTCCGTGGCCAGCGCCTCTTCTTCGATCCCCTCCGGTTCAAGTGCATCGTCCAGAACCAGAATGCGTGCGTCCGTGACAAAATGGGGCATCTGCTTGTTCAGGCGCCCTTTGCTGACGATGACACCCATGAAAACTTCGTTCCCCACGCCTGCCTCGGCCCGGATGGTGTCTGCTAGCTTGAAAGAACGCTCCTTAAGCTTCTCTGAACCAATGAGGCGTGCGGCACGCACCACTAGCGCGGCGATGTCAGCGTGTTCACGTCCCGATATGTAGGCCACCCGCTCGAGTAGGGGGGAATCCAGCGAATCGACGGAACGCGAGCGCCGCTGTAGGCTCTCTAGACCCCTCTGTATCCCGATGCGCATTCCTTCAATGACGCGGGCTACTGGCACGCCCCGCACTACATGGTTAACTCCCTCGGCTACAAGCGTGCCCGCCATCAGCGTGGCAGTAGTAGTGCCGTCGCCAATCTCCTCCTGCTGCGCCTTGGCCACCTTAATGAGCATGCGTGCAGCCGGATGGTTGACCTGCATCTTCTCTAAGATGGTGACGCCTGCGTTGGTGATCACGACTTCGCCAAAGCGATCGACCAGCATCGTATCTAGGCCCTTTGGCCCCATGGTCCCCTCTACAGCTGCCACAATGGCTTGTACTGCGGCGCTGTTAGTTAACAGGGCGGCATGCTTTTGCTCGCCTTCAGGGTGCAAGCCCTTCGCTTTCAACCCGTTACCCCCTTTGCCTTACCTTAGGCCTGGCTGACTAGCTTGGTGACGTAGTTTAGGAGCGCGATGACGCGAGCGTACTCCATGCGCGTTGGGCCTAACACACTGATGTGCCCGGTCTGCCCGCCGCCAAGCCTATAGGTAGCGGTGATGAGCGAGCAATCGCGTAGCCCCTCTACCGCGTTCTCTGCCCCTATGCTCACAGATGCACCGGCGCTTGGGGCAGATGTCACGAGACGCAGGACTAACTCGTGCTCATCTAATACGCGCATAATGGCACGAAGTTTAGTAATGTCCCTAAACTCAGGCTGGTTAAAGATATTCGTCGCCCCGCCTAGCACTACCCTGTCGCCTTCACTGCGGCTGAGGCCGGCAATCAATGAATCCATGGCCTGTTCGACTGCCTGTGCCCCGGCGTGAAAGTGTCCCGCATAAGCCTCAAAGTCCATGTCCTTAAGCTTACTCAGCGAAGTTCCGGCCAAGTTCAAGTTAACGTAGTTGCAGAATGCCAAAAGGTCGCACATGGTTAGACCCCGCGGCAATGTGATCACCTCATTGGCCACCATACCTGTGTCTAGGACCAGCATGAGCACGGCTCGGTTTTCGTCTAGGGGAATCACCTGCATCAACTTCAGACGTGCTTGATGCGGCTGCGGACCGATGACAATGGAGGTGTAGTTGGTGAGGGATGACACCAGACGCGCTAACGCATCGAGCATCATCTGCTGCCCGCGGAGTATGCCGCCGAGCTGGCGTTTGACAATCTCTGCATCAACGGCGGTCAGCACCGGCAAAACTTCCATCGCATCTACGTAGAACCTGTACCCGCGGTCAGACGGGATGCGCCCGGCGGAGGTATGGGGCTGGGCAAGAAACCCAAGCTCCTCTAGGTCTGCCATTTCGTTGCGGATAGTGGCGGAACTGACGCCTAGGGAATGTCGTTTGGCAATAGTCCTCGAGCCGATTGGCTCTGCGGTCTGAATGTAGTCCTGCACAATCGCAAAGAGAACCTGTCGCTTACGCGCATCTAACATCTACAGCCCACCGCCCTTCTGTGTTAGCACTCAGCACTGGCGAGTGCTAACACGTACAGCACAAAAATACCACCGCTCTAGAGCTCTTGTCAAGACCCGCCCGTTTACGGCAAGAACTCCATCTGCACCCGATTGGCCAGCGGAAAACCGCGCGCGGTTAAACGCATAGCCTCGGCAGTTACCTCGAGGAGTCCTTGCGCGACAAACTTAGAGACCACCCGGTTGTAGAGCTGTACGCAATCGCACCCAAACCGCTGGTGGAAGCGCTCCCTGTTGACTCCCTCTCTTAACATACGGAGTCCTAAGATCATAGTTTCGCCCATCTCCTGAAGCCGCGCCAATTGCTCGCAGGCGACTACCGGCAGACAGTTGGCGTTAAGCCGGGTTGCGTAGTGAGCGAGATTGGCCACGTTGCTAAAACGCCTCCCTCTAATGTAGCTAGACGCTCCGGGCCCTAGACCAATGTACTGCTCGTTTTTCCAATAGATAGTATTGTGCTCACTTTCGTATCGCTCTGCCGCGAAGTTGCTGAGCTCATAGTGTGACAGGCCTTGCGCCACCAGGTAATCACGCCCCGCAAGCATCATGTCGGCCACCTCATCCTCGGTGGGAAGGGTTAGGTTCCCCTGCGCTACTTCGACAGCTAACGGGGTGTGCGGTTCAAGTTGCAGCGCATAGGATGACACGTGGTTTGCTCCGGCAGACACAATCAATTTGAGCGTACATAAGTATTCATCAAGGGTTTGCTTAGGGAAGCCGTATAAGGCATCGACGCTGTAGTTGCCAAAGCCTACGCTCGCGATGTTCTCGCTGATACGGTAAAAGTCGCTCACCGTATGCCGGCGTCGTAGCAAGGCCAAGTGGCGCGGCTCTGCCGTCTGCAGCCCTACGCTTAGGCGTGTAATGCCAAGGCTCTTGAGCCCGCGCAGGTAGTCGCTCTCCCGGCGATTCGGGTTAATCTCAAATGTTACTTCACTGCCCCGTTTCCACGTGAAAAAGCGGTTGCACTCCTGGAGGATTGTCGCGACTTGCCCAAGGGACAAGCAGCTCGGTGTGCCCCCGCCAAAATACACGGTACTGACAGGCCCTCCCCATATATCGCCCTTCAGTTGAATCTCCCGCAGTAAGGCCAGAAGGTACTGCGAAACTAGCTCCTCTGCTATCGGCAACGAGTAGAAGTCGCAATACAAGCACTTAGAGGCACACAGGGGAACGTGGATATAGAGGCCGCGGCTCGTCATTCGTCTACCTTGAGTATGGCCATGAACGCTTCTTGCGGAATCTCTACGCTGCCCACCTGCTTCATGCGCTTCTTGCCCTCTTTTTGTTTTTCCAGCAGTTTGCGCTTGCGGGTGATATCGCCGCCGTAACATTTGGCGAGTACATCTTTGCGCATGGCTTTAACCGTTTCACGCGCAATAATCTTCGCCCCCACGGCTGCTTGGATAGGAATGTCAAACATCTGGCGCGGGATAATCTTGCGCAGCTTTTCCGTGAGCCCCCTGCCCTTTTGTTGCGCTTTGTCCGCGTGTACGATGCAGGAAAGCGCATCTACAGGTTCACCGTTAAGTAGCACGTCAAGCTTGACGAGGTCAGCCTCACGGTAGCCAATCAGCTCGTAGTCTAGTGAAGCGTAACCGCGCGAGCGGGACTTAAGTTGATCAAAAAAATCGTAGAGGATCTCCGATAGAGGGAGCTCGTAGGTAAGCACGACGCGCGCGGTGTCAAGGTACTCCATGTTCTTAAATGTGCCGCGGCGCTCTTGACACAGTTCCATCATCGTACCGATATACTCTTCCGGCACAATAATCGAGGCTTTAACAAAAGGCTCGTACATCGTTTCGATCTTGTTGCTCGGTGGCAGATGGGCGGGGTTGTCGATATAGAGCTCCTCGGCAGAAGTCGTCATCACGCGGTAGAGCGTAGTGGGAGCCGTGGTGACGAGGTCAAGCTCGTACTCCCGTTCGAGCCGTTCCTGAATCACTTCCATGTGCAGGAGTCCCAAAAAGCCGCAGCGAAAGCCAAAGCCGAGCGCTTCGGAAGTTTCCGGTTCGTAGATCAAGGATGAGTCATTTAACTTAAGCTTATCTAGCGCATCGCGCAACTCGTCGTACTGGTTGTTCTCACTTGGGTACAGCCCGCAAAACACCATGGGGGTAATCTTGCGATACCCAGGCAGGGCCTGCGGCGCGGGGTTGGTGGCGCCGGTTATGGTGTCGCCGACGCGCGTGTCTTTGACGTTCTTAATCCCGGCGATGCAGTAACCCACCATACCGGGTGTAAGAACTGAGACAGGCAGGCGGGGCGGCGTAAATACGCCCACGTCGTCTACTTCATGCTCGCGCTCAGTCGCCATCAGGCGTATTTTCTGCCCGCGGCTGATCGAGCCGTTAACCACTCGCACGTAACTTACTACACCACGATAGGTGTCGTAGTGCGAGTCAAAGATCAAAGCCTGCAGCGGCGCGTCAATATCGCCCTGCGGCGGGGGGATTTCGCGCACGATGGCTTCGAGTATTTCCGTAATACCGATACCCTCTTTGGCAGAGCAAAGGATAGCGTTGTCGGTAGGCAGGCCAATCACGTCTTCGATCTCTCGCAAGACACGCTCCGGGTCGGCGGCAAGAAGGTCAATCTTGTTGATTATCGGTATGACTGTTAAGTTGCTGTCAAGCGCCAAGTAGACATTCGCTAAGGTCTGCGCTTCAATCCCTTGCACGGCATCGACCACCAGCAGAGCTCCCTCGCAGGCGGCGAGCGACCGGGAGACCTCATAGGAAAAATCTACATGCCCCGGGGTATCAATCAGGTTAAGGATGTACTCTGTCCCGTTCTGGGCACGGTAATTAAGCCGCACTGCCTGCAGCTTAATTGTAATGCCACGTTCCCGTTCGAGATCCATGCTGTCGAGCACTTGCTCCTGCATTTCGCGCTCGGACATTGTACCCGTGGCCTCAATTAAGCGGTCGGCCAAGGTCGATTTACCGTGGTCAATGTGGGCAATAATACAGAAATTGCGTATGCGCTCCTGCAATCTCACTTCTCCCATGCAACAAAATAGCGCGCACGTCAGCGCTTTGTAGCATTATACCACATTTCAGGCACATGCTCTATCTCGCCGGTGCCAGCGCCATCACGGCCTGTGCCAATAGACGCGTGGCCCGCAGCACCTCCTCCATCGTGTTTTCGTGCCCACCAATCTCAATCAGCAGCGTCTGCGGGTGCAAATGCTGGTTAAAGCGTCCGTGTTCACGCAGTAGGATCCCGCGCGAAAATCCGGCGTGGACGGTTTCTAGGCTTTGCTGTAGAGCCAAAGCAAAGGCATGGTTTCGACGCCAGTTGAGGTGCCCTAGTGCCCGACTTTTACAGTTTGAGATGAGCGAAAAAGCCCATAGTCGTTGAAGCCACAGGCCTCTTCGTGCTTGGATCGCATATGAGTTTTGTTATGCTACAACCCGAGTTTAACAGAAGCTAAGAGACAAGATCTCCTGAAACCATTGCGGTTGCAGGAGATCTTCT
>QLUB01000059.1 GCA_018725205.1 candidate division NPL-UPA2 bacterium | reverse complement strand
CGGGCGCGCGGCCTGCGCCTTTCCTTTGTCTAAGGCCACCCTCGCCTTATGCGCAGCTTTCAGCACGCGGGCCTCGTGGTAGGGCTTTAGGACATAGTCCAAGGCGTTAACCTCAAAAGCGGCAATCGCATAGCTGTCATAAGCCGTAGTGAACACCACGTGCGGCTTGTCCGGCAACTGAGCTATCTCCTTTGCCAACTCCAGCCCATTGGCCCCCGGCAATTTGATGTCCAAAAAAACAAGCTGGGGACACAAGGCAAGGATAACGGCTAAGCCCTCGTCAGCCGTCTCTGCTTCCCCTACTATCTCGAGCCACTCTAATTGCCGCAGGAGAAAAGACAGCTCTTGGCGCGCCGGTTGCTCGTCATCAATGATCACGGCGCGAATAGTCACCTAAGCCACCTCACGGCGTGGAATCCGCACTTGACATGTCGTACCCTGCCCGAGTATTGACCGGATGTCTAACCCAAACTGCGGGCCATAGAGACTGCGCAGGCGCTGATTGACGTTACTCAAGCCAATGCCATTGCCGCTAGTTACTGCGTTGTTTATGTCAAACCCAACTCCGGAGTCCTGGATAGTGACGGTATGACAGGTAACGCTGCTCTCTGCGGCAATATGCAACACGCCGCCGCGCGGGTGAGGCTGAATGCCGTGCCTGACGGCATTTTCGACCAGCGGCTGCAGGATAAACGGCGGCAGCAAGAAGTCCTCCGATTTTAGGTCGTACTCCACCTGCAGCTTACTGCTAAAGCGCGCCTTCTCAATCTCAAGATAGGCTTCGACGTGTTCAAGTTCTTTGCTGAGAGTGACCATATCGGGGTGATGCACAAAATTTTGCCGCAACAAATCTGCCAAGTTGAGCAGCAGCCGCCGCGCTGTCTCCGGCTGAGTGCGGCAAAAGGACACCACGGTGTTAAGGGCATTAAACAAGAAATGGGGGTTTATTTGCGCCTGCAGGGCCCTAAGCTCCGCGCTAGCCAGCAGTTTCTCCTGCATATCCTTCTCGGCTAGTTCCAATTGAGTGGAAAAGAGGCTGCCCAGTCCCTCAGCTAACTGTCGCTCCACGGGAGTAATCCCTTGGCTCCTAGTGCGGTACAATTTCAGGGAACCGACTACAGATCCCTTAAGCGTGAGCGGTACAATAATCGCCGACTGCAGTGGACACCCCGGATGCAGGCAGCCAATCTCTTGTGTCACCTGTGCTTCCTGTTGCCGGCCGGTAGCCAACACCAGCTCCGTTAAATGCGTCTGAATCTCTTCTCCCACTTGGTGATGGTCCGCACCGGCACCAAAATGCGAGAGAATCTCGCGCCCTTCGGTAATGGCCACTGCGTCGACCTCAGCTTCCGCCAAAATAATCTTGCAGGCCGCGGTCGCCGTGGCACGGCTGAGTCCGCGCCGCAGGATCGGCAGCGTCTTATTGGCAATCTTTAATGCCAACTCGGATTGGTAAGCCGCCTCTCGCTCGCGGTCGCGGTAAATTGTCTCCTGTAGCAGCACAAACAGCGCTACCCCGACTGCGTTCATGAAAATCATAGGCAGACCGATTTTTTCTACTAAAGAAACAGCGGCAGTAAAGGGCCGCGCTAAGCCTAAGATAATTAGCATCTGCAGAGATTCGCCGAGCACCGTCGCCCAGAACCCCACCATCGCGCGATGCTTTGCCCTAATAAAGTAGCGGTGGGCAAGTGCGCCGACTACGCCCTTAACTACGGTAGCCAGTCCGCAGGCAAAGGCAGTGAAGCCCCCAATGTCAATGGCGTAGCGATGTAGCCCGGCGATTAAACCTGCACCAATGCCTGCGGCAGGACCTGCCCAAAGACCGGCCGCCACTACCGCGACGGCGCGCGAATTGGCAATCGCCCCGTCGACCGGGAAGCCGTGGTAGGTCCCCAGGATGCCAAACAAACCAAATACCACAGCCAACAAAATCGTGCCGCGCAACGTCTGCCTTTCGCCGTACATCGCACGGCGAAAAGGTTTGGCGTTCGACAGCAAAAAGGCGATAACAAACATGAGCGACAAGCTGTTGACAAGTCCAAGCATAATCTTAACGTGGATGTCTGACACTGAGTTCGCCTCCTTGTCTGGGCTGTGAGCTGGGGAGGAAGCATTAGGAAGCATTAGGGACGGAGCCTTTTGCTTCGCGAGGGAGCTGTCCGCTGTCCGCTACTTGGCACTTGGCACTTGGCACTTGGCACTTGGCACTGGGCCCAAAAGGCGCACGTCGTACGCTGTAAGCCCATTATACATTAATTGCGGGCTACGGTAGTAGTGGACTTGAAGGGATTGTCGTAGTACTAGCGAAAGAGTAAATGGTTTGCACTTGATACTACAAGCGGGAAGCGGACAGCGGATAGCCACTCCATAGTTCATGATTCACGAGTCCTACCCCGATAAGGAGGTAAAAGCATGAGTAACATAGCGCTTCTCACAGGCAATCAGGCCATTGCACGTGGATTCTTTGAAGCTGGCGGTGTAGTTGCGGCCAGCTATCCTGGCTCGCCGACGGTAGAAATAATGGAAAGCTTAAAGGAATACAAGGACATGCACGCACACTGGGCCATGAACGAGAAAGTGGCCTTAGAAATAGCCATCGGCGGTAGTTTCGCCGGGGCTAGATCGCTCGCTTCCATGAAACACGTCGGAGTTAACATTGCTGCCGACCCGTTTATGACTTTCACCCAGATTCGCACACATGGCGGCTTTGTGCTCGTGGTAGGCGATGACCCGGGTCTTTCTAGCTCCCAAAACGAGCAGGACAGCAGGTTCTTTGCTAAGTTTGCGCATTGCGCGCTGCTAGAGCCAAGCACGCCGCAGGAGGCAAAAGACTATGTGGGGCTAGGTCTTTCTATCAGTGAGGAATACGGCATGCCAGTGATCATCAGACTCACCAGCACACTCTGTCACAGCCGTGGGGCAGTGCTGCTCGGAGAACGCACACCGCCGTCTATAGCAGGCTTCACGCCTGACCAAGCTAGGTACTGCATGCTGCCGCCCCACGCTAACGCGCAGCAACACTTTATGCAAGAGCGGATTGCCAAGCTTGCTCTGGCTACTGACTCCTTGGCTTTGAATACCTATGAGGATACCGACCGCCGCGACGTGCTCTTGGTCACGAGCGGGCTGCCTTATCAGTTCCTCGCCGAGCTAGACCTTGGATACTCGGTCTTTAAGCTCGGGCTGTGTTATCCGCTGCCTATAGCCAAGCTCAAAGAAATCGCCGCAGAGTACGCGCGCGTCATCGTCATTGAGGAGTTAATGCCCTTTATTGAGGAGCAGCTTAGAGCAGCAGGCATAGACGCTTCAGGCAAGCAGTTTTTCCCCTTTACCGGTGCGCTCACCACAGACGGCATTAGGGTCGGGTTGGTTCGAGCTGGCATCCTTCAGCAAGGCACTACAGGCGCAGGGACGCCACCGCCAGCGATACCCCGCACGCCCATGTTGTGTTCCGGTTGCCCACACCGTCCTGTTTTTCACATTTTGCAGAAGGCCAAAGCTTTAGTGATTGGCGATATTGGCTGTTATTCACTTGGTATACTTGAGCCCTTTGAGGTACTAAAAACCAATCTTAGCATGGGCGCTTCGCTCGGCATCATGCAAGGGATGGCTATGGCGCATCGCACAGCCGACAAGGCCCGAGCTTTCGTCGCTGTTATCGGCGACGGCACCTTCTTTCACTCCGGTCTATCCGGCTTCGCCAATATCACAGAGAGCAAAGAGAACATTACCATTATCGTGCTTGACAACCGTACGACGGCCATGACGGGAGGTCAGCCCACCCCGACTACCGGCGACTTGGGCCAAGCAACTCACGCCATTAGCATCACTGAGGTGCTAAAATCGTTCGGCATACAAGATATCTCGGTGGCAGACCAATTTGACTACAGCAATACAAAGAACGTCATTATGGGCGCGATGAAACGCGACGGCCTCTCCGTAGTGGTGGTTACGCGTCCGTGCGCTCTTAACTTTGACGTTAGAGAGCCTCATTTCTATGTAGACAGGGACATCTGTATTAGTTGCCGCGCATGCATTGGGGTAAACTGCCCGCCTATCTCGATGAAGGTTTACGAGGGCCAAAACAAGAAAAACTCCTACATTGACCCTAACATGTGCGTAGGCTGCTCGGTATGTTCGCAGGTCTGCCCGGTAAAAGCCATTAAGAGATCAACTGCGCCGGAGGAGGCGAGGCCATGACTACCAACATTCTCATTGCCGGCGTGGGCGGACAAGGGCTCGTGCTGGCGACGCGCATAGTCGGCGGGGTTGCGTTTCGCGCGGGTCTTCAGGTGAAAACCTGCGATGTTATCGGGCTAGCCCAACGCGGCGGCATGGTGTGGGGCAGCGTGCGCTTTGGCCACGCAGTGCATTCCCCACTCATCCCAGAAGGTCAAGGCGACTTTCTACTCGCCATGGAAGAACTAGAGGGCCTGCGCTGGGTTTCGCTGCTAAAGGCGGGGGCCGTAGTAGTCCTATCCCGCGAAACAATCCTGCCCAACCGCGCTTTGCTGGAAAAGGACGATTATCCTAAAGACGTACCGGCGCAGCTGGCAACGCACGGGCTAAAAACTGTCTGTGTTGAGGCCAATTCCATAGCCCGGCAGCTTGGCAACAAGCGTCTAGCCAATACCGTCCTCCTCGGTGCCTTGTCGAACTACCTGCCCTTTGCGCCCGACACTTGGCTAGAAGTGCTCCGAGAAAGCGTCCCTAGCGCTACAATTGAGCTAAACGAAGCTGCATTTGGATTGGGGCGCACCCCTAGTCTTTGATTAACAAACGAGGTAACACATGAAAACACTTATACGCCTATTGGCTTTCACTAGACCTCACCGGCGGCTGGTGAGCCTTGCCGTGCTGTGCATGCTCCTAAACATACTGCTTAACTTATTGCCGCCGCTTATTCTGCGGGTGATCATCGACGAAGCTATTCCCCTAGCCGACCTAAGTAGGGTATGGGAGATGGTGGTTGCCTTTGTTGTCGTCAACCTGAGCCTAGGCCTAGTCAACTACGGGCAGTGGTATTCCTTTGAAGTGGTAGGGCAAAACGTCGCCCGCGACCTGCAGCTAACGCTACACAATCACCTGCAGCGGCTGCATATGGAGTACTTTCGCAAGCAACGCACCGGCGATGTCATGTCCAGGCTAACCGAAGACATAGACAGCGTGCACGAGTTTCTGGGCTATGGCTTTATCCTTATGGTCAGTAACATCTTGAGTATAGTCATTACCTTAGGGGTAATGTTCTGGTTAAGCTGGGATCTCACGCTGGCCACAGCGGCAACGTTTCCGGTGCTATCTGTGGTTGTGCTCCGATTTGACAAAGAAATTAGGCCGTTGTGGGAAAAAGTACGCGCAGAAATGGGCAAGCTCACCGCCGCCTTGCAGGAGAACATCTCAGGCGTGCGTACAGTGAAAGCGTTTGCCAGAGAGGACCACGAAATCGGGAAGTTCACGGAGCACAACCGGCGCTTTCTCGACAGCAACATCGCGCGTATACGCGTCGAGGGGAGGACTCAACCTCTAGTAGAGTTTATTTCCAGCCTTACTTTCGCGGGGCTTTTGTGGTACGGCGGAGCGCAGGTAATAGCAGGGAATGCGAGCTTAGGTACGCTAGTAGCCTTTCAGGGCTATGTATGGAATCTTGTCTGGCCAATCCGCATGCTAGGTTCGCTGATTAACGTCTTCGAAGAAGCGCTAGCCGCCGCACCCCGCCTGTTCGAAGTGCTAGATACTGTGCCAGCGATAACGGACTCGCAGGGGGCTTTACCTGCTCCTACACTCCAAGGCAAGCTGGAGTTTCGGCAGGTGAGCTTTCAATTCAGTGACGGTGAAGACAATGTACTGAAAGACATTAGTTTCACAGTTTCCCCGGGTCAGGTACTGGCAATTGTAGGCGGAACCGGCAGCGGCAAGAGCACCCTAGTGGGGCTGATACCGCGCTTCTTCGACCCACAAGCGGGCGCAGTGCTAATCGACGGACAAGACACCCGCACCATGACGCTCGACAGCCTGCGCAGCCAAATCGGCATGGTGTTGCAAGACACCGTCCTTTTCTCAGCAACGATTGCCGAAAACATAGCCTTCGGCAGACCCCATGCACCGCAAGTAGAGATTGAACAGGCAGCGCAACTCGCCTAGGCGCACGATTTCATCTCGACTTTACCAAACGGCTACCACACGCGTATTGGTGAACGCGGCGTTGGTCTGTCGGGCGGGCAGAAACAACGCATTGCCCTAGCGCGGGCCTTGCTGATGAATCCGCGCATCTTAATTCTCGATGAAGCGACTTCAAGCGTCGATGTACACACCGAATACCTAATTCAGGAGGGTCTCGCTTCAGTGATGCAGGGGCGCACCTCAGTCATTATCGCTAAGCGCCTCTCAACCATCGAACAGGCCGATTACGTATTGGTAATGGAGCAGGGGCAGGTTGTGGAGTACGGTACTCCGCGCCAACTAATAGACACCCCAGGGTACTTCAGCCGGATGCTCGCGCAACAAATGAGCACCGCTGTCTAAGCACAAGCCGCAAGTGCAAGTGAGGTGTGAAGAATGTCCAACATCTACGACCTAGATCTCGATGAACAGAAGGAACGCCGAGTCAGGAGTTTCAACAGGCATTACCTAAAGCGCATGCTCGGCTATCTCAGACCCTACTCCGGAAAAGTCATCTTAGTAGTCGGCTTTATGACCGCCGCCACCCTCGGCCACCTTGCTGAGCCGCTCTTGTTTAGATACATTATTGATAACGCCATCGAGAACAAAGACATTTGGCGACTGCACCAGTTAATACCGGTGTTTTTGGGCCTCCGGGCTGTCCTGTGGGTGCTGGCCCGCTACCAGACAAACCTGCTTAACTGGACGGGACAGCACGTCCTTTTCGACCTGAGGCAGCATCTCTTCAGTCACATTCAGCGCTTAAGCTTCGATTTTTACGACGGCCGCCCGGTTGGGAAAATAATGTCCCGCGTTACTTCTGATGTTAATACCATGACCCAGTTCACCAACAATGGCGTCGTTACCATTGTCACCCAGTTACTTAACCTGTTTGGTATAACTGCTATTCTTTTGCGCCTGAATTGGCGGCTATCGCTCCTCTGCATAGGCTTAATGCCGCTGCTAGGATTTTTCATGGCCCGAGTGCATCCCTTCTTCCAATCGGGGTGGCTAAAAGTGCGGGAAGAGAACGCCAAAGTAATTGCGCACCTTAACGAGAGCATAACCGGCATACAGGTGATCCAAACGTTTTCTCGCCAGACCGTCAACTCCACTAGATTCGCCGCCATTCTGTCAGGCAAGGTCGAAGCCTTTCTGCGCGTCATCAAGATGGAGGTGCTGTTTTGGCCCATCATCGAGAACGTGGCAGCAGTCGGCACGGCCCTAGTAATCTGGTATGGAGCGCAGGAGTTCATAAGTGGCGCACTTACTGTCGGCACGCTTTGGGCATTTATCACGTACCTTAACCGTTTCTGGCAACCGCTGAGTGCGGTGAGCCGTGTCTACAGCCAAATGCTCAGTGCCATGGCTGGAGCGGAGAGAGTCTTCGGTTTCCTTGACACAGCGCCGCGCATTGACGACACAGCCGCCTGTGGCGACCTCCCAGAAATTATAGGGCGGGTTGAGTTTAAGAACGTTTCCTTTGGTTACCAGGCCGGACAGCAAGTGCTCTCTGATGTGAGCTTCGCAGCAGAACCTGGCCAGACGATCGCCTTAGTCGGACCGACGGGCGCCGGCAAGAGCACGATTATTAACCTCGTGGCACGCTTCTATGACCCAAGCGCAGGTGAGGTAATTGTTGACGGACATGACCTGAGACACGTCAGGTTAGAGTCTTTCCGCAGTCAGCTTGGCATCGTGCTCCAGGACCCCTTCATTTTCGCGGGAACAATCGGCGACAATGTCGCCTACGGCAAACTAGCCGCAACCCAAACGGAGATTCAGGTTGCTTGCAAAGCCGTTGGTGCACATGGCTTCATCGAGAAACTGCCGCAAGGATATGACACTGAAAGCCAAGAGCGAGGCAACGCGTTCTCGCAGGGACAAAAGCAGCTCCTAGCGTTTGCACGCGCGTTAATTGCCGACCCGAGAATTCTTATTTTGGATGAAGCGACGGCAAGCATTGACACAGAGACGGAAAGAGTCATTCAGCAGGCATTAGCGGAGCTGCTGAAAGGCCGCACGTCCTTTGTCATTGCCCACCGCTTGTCTACCATTCGCAACGCCGACGTCATCCTCGTCATCGAGAGCGGTAGAATTGCCGAGCGGGGCAATCACGATGAACTGATGATGCTACGGGGCAAGTACTACGACTTGTACACGACACAGCACAGACACCTCTGCGATATGCTGGAGCGGGGGTAGCGGATGCCGTCGAAGGGCTGTCCGCTGTCCGCTTTCCGCTGTGAGCCGGGAGTCAAAAATCAAGAACGGAGGCGGCTAAACAAAGAAATGGCGCGTCTAGACAGGCTAAACACGCTCGGGGAAATGGCTGCCGGAGTTGGGCATGAGGTACGTAACCCCATGACCACTGTGCGGGGCTACTTGCAACTACTTAAGCAAAGACCCGAGTTTGTGGCGTACGCGCGCCACTTTAACCTCATGATTGAAGAACTCGACCGCATGAACGGCATCATCATGGAATTCTTGTCACTTGGGTCTGCTAAAGAGGCCCCCCCTAACCGCCGGCGGGCGGGCTAAAGAACAGCACTTCATCGCCTAAATTAATCACGGCGTCTTTAGGCTGCTTTGCACCATTGACACTGACTCCCATGATTAGCAGGGGATCAACGTTAAGCGCGCGCAGTAGCTCTAGGGCTGTAAGCGGGCGCTCGGCGGGGAAATCAAACCTCTCTTGCTCCAGCGGGAAGTACTTAGCGACATGCCCGCGCACAGTGACGCGAATAACGCCCATTATGCCCGTAGCGGAGCGATAGTAGCTTCCGCAAACTCAAGCCCTACGTTGTGAAGCTTAGCGGCGCCTGGGATTCCCCGCTGATCCCAGCCGCGAATCGCGTAGTACTCGTCAAGCAAACGGTCTATAACCTCACGCGGCATATACTTACCCGCGGTCGGGCCATCCGGTATCGGTTCCTCCATGAAGCGAGCGGGCGGATAGTCGGCGCTGCGGCCAAACCCCGGGATTTCGCGCAGGCTGTAGCACCGCGTTAAGTTCCATACGCGCTCCGAGAACTCTAGGAGCTCATCCCAACTGCGTTTCTGCCCGGTCACGGCGCGAAAAATCTTCGGATACCATTCTAATTCAAATCCTAACTCCACCCACTGCAAGCGGCAGAGGCATAGCATGTCAAACAGTGGCCGAATATGCTGCAGTTCCGTAACCCGTTTGGCCTTGCCTTCGAGCTTATCTCGCCCGGTGGCGACATCGAAGGTAATCGCCCAAGAGCGGTTGTGATGCGCTCCTACATCTGCTGTCATGTAGGACAGCATCATGGCGGGAGCGTGTCTCGCTTCATAGCCTGACCACTCTAGGCCCTTCACTTGAATGGCAAACCGCTCGGAGCCTTGCCCGAAAACCTCTGACGCTTTCTTAACGCCGTCCGCTAGGATATTGCCAATGCCGCGGCGGTAGGCGATTTCCTGCGAGAGCCAGACAAAGTCATCTACGCTGCCAAACCTTAGTATGCGTCCACCAATCATATCGCTCTGGATAATACCCTTTTCAAAACACTCCATGGCAAACCCAACCACGTTCCCTCCCGATATGGAATCTAGGCCGAGTTCATCTTGAATATAGTTGGCGTAAGCTACATCCTCAATGTTGTCAATCTCCGTGTTGCCGCCGATCAAAGCAATAGTCTCGTACTCTGGCCCTTCCACATATACGTCGTAAGCGGGCTTTTTCACGCGCGAGTACTTGCCGCAAGGAATGGGACATCCGTAGCAAGCCTTATCGGTGACCTTAATTCTGCTGACTAGAGCTTCCCCGTTGATGTTCTCGTACTTAGGAAAGAAGCCGCTGGTGAAATTGCGGGTGGGGAACGCACCAACCTCGTTAACCCAATTGGTCACGCCTGCGGTACCCTGCGGCGTCCATTCTTCAAAGCCTGGTTTGGCAAAGCATGCGGCAAACATCTGCTTGCCAACCTCTAACGTTTCCGCAGGATCAGCCAGCGGAATGGCTTTCGTGCCGTGCACGGCCATGGCCTTAAGATTCTTGCTGCCCATTACCGCGGCGATGCCGGTGCGCCCCGCCTGCCGGCCGAAGTCGTGGCTTATGCAGGCAAACAGCACCTTGTTCTCCCCGGCGGGGCCAATGGTACAGATTTGAAACTCCTCGCCTAATTCTGCCTTAAGCGTTGTTTCGCACTGCAGTGCGCCTTGTCCCCAGAGGTGGGAGGCACAACGCAGCTCGATGTCAAAGTCGTTAATGTATAAATATACAGGCTCACTCGCTTGGCCTTCGATAATGATGGCATCAAACCCGGCGTACTTGATTTCCGGCGCGATGTGGCCGCCGATGTTAGAGTCGCCATAGCCTCCTGTGGCAGGCGATTTGGCACCCCACTCTAGTTTGCCTGCACCAGGCAAGAACGCCCCCGTTAGCGGCCCGGGAGCGACGATGATCTTGTTCTCTGGGCCTAAGGGATCTGCGCCCGGCGGAATTTCATCCCACATCAGCTTAGCGACAAAGCCACGCCCGCCGATAAAGTCGCGCACTAGACTTTCCGGCAAAGGCAAAATCCGATGCGTGCGATCTGTTAGATTTACGCGTAGAATATTCCCTGCATATCCGTTCATCACTAGCCCCCCTATCTCCCCATGCGCTTGACTGAGCCTTCCCCATCGAGGATCGCTTCCCGCGGGCAGTAGCGCACACATTCGCCGCAGTTATCGCACTTAATGGGGACAGGCTCACTGGGATGTACAATTAAAACCCCAAAAGGACATTCTTCCACGCAGGCCATGCAACTCACACAAGTTTCGCGGTCTAACAGAAAGACCCCGCCCTGCTCTCTTATAGCCTCCACCGGACATACCGCGGCGCAAGCCCCACACTGGTTACAGACATGCACTTGAAAGACCCCGGGGGTAGGAAACTTGCTTTCCACCCGCAGCGCCCCTTTCTTGGGGTTGTTCTCACGAAAGTGAGAAAGCGCACAAATGGTTAGGCACACTTTACACCCACTGCACAGGCGAGATTCCGTTTCTAGACGCACAAAAAACACCTCCATGCAAAGCTTTAAATACACGCTAATTTTCCGTTTGCGGACGAAAAGGAGAGCGCTCATGCGCGCGGCGCACTTGCCGCAGCGCGCTGTACCACATAAATAGCGACAGCGGAATAACCAAGTAGACGAATTCGGCCCGCTCCGTTCCTAGGAGCCAGTTATAAGTGCCATGGAGCAGCACCGGGATGGTGATCGCCGCAACAAGGTAACGCCGTTTCTGTGCGAGAGAGAACTTGGCGCGTCCGACATAATACCCCATAAACGCGCCAAAAAGCGCATGGGCGGGCACGGCCAAGACCATCCGCGCCAGCGCGACCGGTACGCCTCCTTGTGCTACATAGAGAACGTTTTCCACTGC
>QLUB01000058.1 GCA_018725205.1 candidate division NPL-UPA2 bacterium | reverse complement strand
TGCACATAGCGTATGGCACATGGCACTTGGCACATGGCACTTTAGAAAGCGGCTCCGCTCCTACAGCGTCGCTACCAAAACCGCCTTAATCGTATGCATTCTGTTTTCGGCTTCATCAAAGGCGACCGAGTGCCTGCTTCTAAACACCTCGTCCGTAACCTCGCGAATATCAAGGCCGCGCTGCATGGCTTCTTTGGCTACGCCGGTCTCGAAGTCATGATAGGCGGGCAAGCAGTGCATAAAGATGACGTCGTCGTTGCCCGTGGCTTTGAGCATATCCATGGTCACGCGGAAGGACGACAAAAGCTTAACCCTTTGCTCCATTTGGTCTTCTTCGCCCATAGATACCCACACGTCGGTATAGATGACATCCGCGCCCTTAAGGCAATCAAGCCGGTCGGTTATCTCGATCACTGCGCCCGAAGCTGCTGCCACTTCATGTATCTTAACCAACGAGGCTTCTTGCGGCCACAGCTCTTTGGGTCCTAACGCCACATAGTGCATGCCCATTTTGGCCGCACCGTACATCCAAGCATAGGACATGTTGTTGCGGGTGTCGCCTACATAGACCACTTTGACCTTGTGCAGTGGCTTGGCCACATGTTCTTCAATCGTCAAGAGGTCCGCTAAGATTTGCGTAGGATGGTCGACGTCGGTTAAGCCGTTCCATACCGGAACCCCGGCAAAGCGAGCAAGTTCTTCGACTACCCTTTGCTCGTAGCCGCGGTACTCGATGCCATCGTAGTAGCGTCCGAGCACCTTAGCGGTGTCCTCTAAGGATTCCTTCTTGCCCATTTGTGAGCTCTTTGAGTCAAGGAAGGTGACGTGGCCGCCCTCATCCAGAGACGCTACTTCAAAGGCGCATCGTGTCCGCGTGGAGGTCTTTTCAAAGAGCAGGACAATGCTCTTGCCCCGAAGTTTCTCCTCACTGATTCCGGCGCGCTTCTTGGCTTTAAGGTCTTTAGAGAGTTCAAGCAGATAGCGGATTTCCTCTTTAGAGAAATCCATAAGCGTAAGTAAGCTTCTTCCCTTTAGGTTTACCGGCACGGATAACCCTCCCCTGTACGCGTAATTATGGTTCCGGCTAAGCCTTGTACAGCTTTGCCGGTCATCTCCAAAGAAGTGATGATGGAACGCTCCCCTCCGTCTTCAAGGAACCGGATAGCGGCAAGCATTTTCGGCCCCATACTGCCGGCCTTAAAGTGCCCCTCTCCATAGTATCGCTTGGCTTCACTTAGCGCAATACACCGCAAATTCACTTGGTCGGGGGTGTTGAAGTGGAGAGCGACTTCGGATACGTCGGTAAGAATCATCAGTGTGTCGGCCTCGACATCGCAGGCTAGGCGTTCACCGGCTAGGTCCTTGTCAATCACGGCCTCCACCCCTTGGAGTTTCCCGGCGCGTTCTACGACGGGGATGCCGCCACCGCCTGAGGAAATCACCAGCGCCTCAGCATCAAGGAGTGCACGAATGGCAGCGCGTTCTACAATGCGGATGGGGTCCGGAGAGGGCACTACCCTGCGCCAGCCTCCGCGCGCCTTGTCTTCGCGCATGACCCAGCTTTTCTCTGCACTAAAGCGCGCAGCCTCTTCTGCTGTATAGAAGGACCCAATGGGCTTGGTTGGGTGCTTAAAAGCTGCGTCGTTTTCGTCTACCAGCACTTGCGTGACTAGGCTCACAACGGGCCGGGGAAGGGCGCGCTCCGCGAGAATGTTAGTCAGCGACTGCTGAATCATATAGCCAATCTGCCCCTGCGTGGCTGCGCCGCACAAATCTAGCGGCATTGCCGGAACCTGCTCTTTGGCTATCTCGTTCTGTAATAGCACTGCCCCCACTTGCGGTCCGTTCCCATGTGTTACTATTACCTGGTTGCCTGCCTCCACGAGGTCAGCTACGGCCATACAAGCCGTGTGTACATTAGCCCGCTGTTCCTCCGCTGTGCCCTTCTGTTTGGACTGCAAAATAGCATTCCCACCCAAAGCGATAACAATACGTTTAGACATATAATGAGGCCTCCTTGTGTGTAGTGGGATGTGGAGAGGAATCAAAAATCAAAAACAAAGACGAGGTGGCTTTCCGCTTTCCGCTTTCTAAAGTACCATGTGCCAAGTACCATGTGCCAAGTGCCAAGTGCCAAGTGCCATGTGCCATGTGCCATGTGCCATACACTATGTGCACTGGGCACTACACTATCACCTTCTTCACATATCGCGAGGTAGATGCTGCCAGCAGCGCGCCGTATCCGGGGATGAACGAGACCCAATCGCCCACGCGAACCCTAGGGGCCGCGGTAACGTCGAGAAGCAGGTGGTCGCTGCTCGCACCAATTACCTCCGCTCCGGCGAGCAAAGGGGTGAGCCCTTCGGGGACTGTGTCCTGGCGACCGAGGCTTAAGATGGCCCGTTGGCGGAGTCCACGGTCTACAAAGGATGGCACACCGCCGAACGCGTCTTGCCCGATAGTGCCAATGGGGACGGAAGGCTTGAGCTTAAGCTCGATTATCTCTGCGGTGAGTTTACAAGCGTCAAGGTGTGCGCCCGGAAGGGGCTGGCGGTCAATCGTTTCCCTTCCCAGAACAATCCCTTCGCCTATGCGCAAATTATTGATGCCCAAAGGGAATTTGTCGCCAAACAGCAAAGCTAAACTGCTGGAATTGCCCCCGGAAACGACCAACATGCGCGCTAGTCGCTCTTCTGCTACTCCTGCTAACTCACGCAAGAGCGCCATATTGTTTTCATCGGGGATAATGCCGCCATAGCAGGCCAGATTAGTGCCAATCCCAATAACCTCGATATGGCGAAGGTTAAGGCTGCCGATAAGCAAAGGCTGGAGATCCTTTGGACACACACCTTCGCGCAAGTCGCCCACGTCTACCATAACAACAACACGGTGGGTCACACCGAGTTCGCCGGCCGCGCGGTTTAGTGCTAGCAACGTACACAGCTCAGAGTTGAGTGAGACATCAGCTAGACTAACGACTTCTGCCGCTCGACTGACGGAGGGCAGGCGCAGCAGCACAAACGGCCCCGGCACACCTGCCTTACGCATTGCCGCAATGTTCTCTAGACGCGAGTCTGCGATAGCTTCTACCCCGGCCCGCTTAAAAGCAAACGCCACTTCGGAAAGTCCGGACAGCACCTTGGTCACTCCATAAATGCTTACCCCTCTGCTTTGCGCTCGCTCGCAGATTAACCGGGCATTGTGCTCTAGTTTCTTAAGATCGATCGTTAAGACAGCCACACTACACCTCCACCCCGAGACTTCTTTGCATGAGCAAGAGAGCCTCGCGCTTGTACTCTTGACTTAGAACGCCCAGTACCCCTAAGTTGTAGTCGCTGTCAATCAGCACTTGGAAGTTTTTTGGGTACATCTCCTGCCTGGCCGTCACGCGTAATGCCGACTTAAGAATCGCCGCCGCATTAGTAAGTCTAGTGAGCGGCCCGCCTGTGCCGACAACCCAGCGCACCTCGGTAAGATCCTTACCTACGGCAATAGTGGTCCGTCCAAAGGGCCCATAGAGATGCTTGATGCGCCCTACATGACGCTCTAATGCCGTCTCTACCGCTTTGCGCGTAAACAATGTTAAAGCCCGGTACTGCTCGGTGGTCACCGGCAGGGGTGGCCACCCGTCAAGAATACGGGGGAGATCTAGCCCTTCTTTCTCGGCCTCGTGAGGTTTAACCAAATCAGCGATATGGCGAACATTCACATAGACCCCGAGGTCGCCTTCAACTGTGCGCTTCGCCTTTGGCTCCGGGCTCAGCAACAACCGCGCTAGTTCTTCGCTACCTTGTGTTACCGAGTGCACATCGGTTGTGGCTCCTCCCACATCTACTACAAGCAGGTCTCCTAGCTGTTCGTGGAGGGCTTCCGCCGCCTTCATCACCGCACCGGGCGTGGGCAGGATACTGCCTTGCACCATCTCACGGATGCGCTCCATCCCCGGTGCATGCACAATGTGTTCCTCAAATACCTGCTGGATTACCGCACGTGTCGGCTCGATGCAGAGTTCGTCAATGCGCGGATAGACATTGTCGACCATAAATAGATGCTTATCCGAAGCTTTGATTATCTCCGCCACTTCCCCTTGGCAGGCAATGTTCCCGGCATAGATGACGGGGGCCAAGAGGGGTAGAGCGGCAATCTTCTTAGCATTAGCTATCGCCGTGGCGCTCTCGCCGTAGTCTACGCCCCCCGCCAGCAAGATGATGTTTGGCGCGGTGTCCACTATCTCACGCAGATTCTGCGCGGTTAGTTCCCCGCTGGTTACCAGTTTGACGATAGCACCCGCGCCGAGGGCCGCTTCCCTAGCCGCCCGCGCAGTCATGTCATAAGCTAAGCCGTGAACGGTCATCCGCAAGCCGCCCGCAGCACTGCTGGTAGCGAGCATGCGCTTCCATGTTAAGTCCGTCCCAAGAACGCACTTTAGGTCTCGCACCGCCTGTTCAAGGCCTACCGTGACATCTCCCTCGAGGACCGAGGTAGGTGCTACGCCCT
The DNA here is from genome assembly GCA_018725205.1 of candidate division NPL-UPA2 bacterium. Taxonomy (GTDB): domain Bacteria; phylum Bacillota; class UBA994; order UBA994; family UBA994; genus UBA994. Next base: position 7,188 of record QLUB01000058.1, on the reverse strand, counting down.
GCCCTAGGAAACGAGGTTCTCCCTTCGCGAACCCTGCAAAGGCGTTAACAACGGTCGTAGTGCTGCCGATTTCTGCAACTAAGACATCGGCAACTAGTGGCCGATTCAAATGAGGTCACGCTCACGGCGGTTCTTCACCATAAAGCTAGCTACATGAATCCCCTTGGTGCCTCGGCCAAATCCGGCGTCAAGGTTACATTCCACCGCCAGCTCATGCGTTACCTGCGTGCCTCCGCCAATTAAGATCAAGCGACTGCGCACGCCTTTCTCTACGCACAAATCGTGCAACCTCCGCATATTGATGCGGTGGATGTCGGCGTGGGTGATGATGGTGCTGATTAAAATAGCGCGAGCATCCAGTTCTATGGCGGCGTCGATAATCTTCTCTAGCGAGACAGATGTGCCTAAGTAGTGGCACTCTACGCCATAGCCCTCTATCCCTCCGTGCTTAATGTCGATGACCTCGCGTAAGCCTACAGAGTGTTCGTCGTTGCCTACCGTGGCCGCGACTATGCGCAACGGTTGGTCATGGACGTCTTTGCGCACTTCGTCGGCACTTAAAACCACTTCTTCGGGGGGTAGCTTTAGCGTATTGATGTCAATTGTGGCGTCTAAAATGCCCTTAACCTCGACATAAGTACCCTCGGCGTGTTGCATAACCTGCTTGTGGATGACCTGCGGGTCGCGCAAGTTCATCTGCTTGGCCAGCTCCAAAGCGCTGAAGTGCGCAGTCCTCGGCTCGGCAGGGATAAACATCTGTACCGCCACTACGCCGTCGCCCGCCCACTCTACTTCGGCCTTGATCAAACCTAACTCTCTCTGGTCGCGCGTCGCTGCCATGCGAGTTGCTGCATTGTCAACCGCGTCGAGTTCGTCGATATAAACAATTTTGGCGGGGTCACAGAGCGTACATCCGACCACCGGCCCACACACATTAGACGCAAACTGCGGTGGGATATTGTTGTACCCGTAGTGGTGGCAAACCGGCGCAAAATAGTCTGCGTCGCGTTGGACAATAGTGTCGACACCGATGCCGCCGTGACTCTTGCGCACAATGCCGTCGCCGTTACGCTCTGGGTAGTAGCCGCTGTCCACAAAGAAGCCGGCTTCTACGGCCTTGAAATATCCGCCCACAGCGAGCATTTCCTCCATAAAGAGCACGGCACGCTCCTTAAGCTCCCTGACCCTATCACCAAGCACGCCATCGCGCTTGATTTCTACCATGTCGCTAAGCCCGTCCATGGCTAAGAGCGCCTGTTTGGCGGTGCTGACGGCGTTAATGTTGTAGTAGTGCCAGGGAACATTGCGCCCTTCGTCCGGGGTAATAGTGCTCTGAATGTCAGCGCTGGTCAAACGCGAGATGAGGAGGTTAAGCGTGTGGCTGACGGTGGCTTCACGCGTGTCAGATTCGATGTACTTGGTGTTCATTTGCGCCCGCATGCGGTACTCGCGGAAGAGCTCGCGCAAGGCAACAGCATAAGGCAAGTCAAAGGTGAGCGCAGGTACAGGTGCGGCACTCGGAGGAACAGTGGAGAGGCAAATGTTCTCTGGCTTCATACCGACAAGGCGGCTATAGGCGCTGTTAATGCCATGCTGCACTAAGAGCTCCGGCATCACCTTCCAACCTTCGCGCGCCGTAGCGTTGGCGTTGTGCGCGCCGTCAATTTGTGCCATATCAGCATAAGCCATCAGCGTCTTAGCCACTGCCGCATCCACAAAACTGCGGTGCATGTTGACATTGCGGTAAAGCACATTGTACTGTGGGTCTTGGTGCGCGCCGTTTACGCCTTCCTCGGCAAAGAGCACTGCGATTTCCGGCCCGGCAACGCCGCTGACATAGGAGTGAAAATTGATGGGGCGGCCAACTTCGTCCTCGATCAGGTCGAGTGCTTTGCGCGAAGCGCGTACTTGTTTGCGCGTAATGGGAACTCCGCCGATACCTTCCGGTGTGCCTTCAATGAGGCCATCGTAATGGCTTTGTCCGGCGGTGCGAATGACCATAATGTGGTCAGCCCCATGCCAAGCGGCCATACGCATGCGACGGATGTCGTCTTCAAAACGCCCGGAGGCAATCTCGGTCGTAATTACGCAGTCGGGCTGCGGGTCAATGTGCCCAAAGTGTTTGGCCGAAGGGAGCGGGATGCTTGCGGTTAGGCTCTCTGATGTCTGTTTGAAAGTTAGTCCGTTAATGACCTGCGGGGTAACAGGCTTTCGCCAAGTCCAACCCTTGCGCCGCGGCCGGTAGTGCTCTAACCCCTGTAGAATCTCTTCGACGTTGAGCTTCTCGTGCTTCACTAACTTGTCCACTAGCGCACACCTCCTGAAAAGACATGCTTAATCTGTTCGGCGCCGGCCTCGGTTTGCAGCAATTCGGCAGCCTGCTTAAGTTCAATTTGGTTGGCTGCGGCGAGACGCCACACCACATGACCTGCTCCCTTGCCAAGCAACCCAATCTCGGTCACGCGCTTGACAATCGCTTGCGCCTCGAGACTTGAAAACCCCATGCGCAAGATTACCGATCTCTCAATGGAAGGGGAGGTGTGCTTGGCGGCCATATCTACTAAGGGCTGTGTAATGCTCTGGGCTAATTCCCAGAAGCGCCGCTCTAGTTCGGCCTCGCTAAGATGAGTGAGGTGCGCGCGCCGTGCGGCAAAATCGTCTGTTCGTTGCATGGGGGACCTCCTTTGTTTAAGTGTGAGCTGGGTAGAAACAAAAATCAAAGATGGGGTGGCTATCCGCTATCCGCTATCCGCTGGCTGGCGGCTGGCGGCACTCCCCCAAGTGCCATGCGCTGAAGCAAAAGGCTCCGTCCCTATTGCTTCCTATTGCTTCGCAGCCAGCACCATGTCGCGTGTGGCACGGCAATCTTGCATAAGAAAATCTATCTCGAATTCGCCTAGGGGAATGTCGCCCTTGCGCTCGAGGGCGTTACGCAGGTAGGAGAGACGTAGGTCGTTGAGGTTTATATCTTTTATCGACATTTGGTTGGGGTGCTCGGGGATGATAATGCTTTGGCCGGGGACACTCGTCTGGGGGTCGCCAAGGCGTATGTTAATGCCTTGCTCGCGAGCAAAAGTAAGCTGGGCGTTAGGGTGTTTGCCTGCACCCGTATACTCTGTCTCTTGCACGACTATTGTTTCGTTGGCGTTCATCTGCTGTGCCAGCACAAAGGCTGCGGCTAAGGCAATGTTGCCCGCAGGGCCGCGCTCTAGACCTTCTAATTGGACCAGCATCTCTGTTGCATAGAAGGCCTCGCCTTGCGTTACCGTAACGTAGCGGTCGAGGTATCTTAGGGCCCGCGCGGCGTTTCTGGGCACATCGGCGCGGTCGGGCCAGGTAGCAAACGGCACGCCAAAGCCGGTATGCCCGGTGGTGAAAGATTTGCGGTTAAAATCGACATCACTCGCCATATGCAAACCGCTTAAATCGACACTCGCTCCGACAAGCTGCGATGCAGTTGCGCCTGCCCGGCGTAACCCACGAGCCGTGCCTGTGACATTGCCGCCACCCGCATGGGTTACAACGACCACATCCGGCGGTCGCCCGGTGCGTTGCCTAAGATCTTCGGCCAGCTCCACGCCCAGCGTTTCAATGCCGGCTATGCCAAAGGGGGTGTAGAGCGAGGCGTTAAAGAAGCCTGTTTCATCAAGCACCCTTAGAAAGACTGCGAAAAGTTCAGGCCCCACGGTAAGCTGGAGCACTTCTGCCCCGTAAGCCTCGCAAGCACGGCCCTTCTCTAGGATTTCGGGCTGTCCGAGTCCGCGGCTGTCATATGTCTCCTGCACAATGATGGCCTTTAGGCCGCGTATCGCCGCTTGGGCGGCTACCGCCGCGCCGTAGTTGCCCGATGTCGCCGCCACCACGCCCTTAAAGCCCAGCTGTGCCGCATGGTACACTGAGACTGCCGCGCGGCGTGCTTTAAAACTGCCGCTGATATTGCATGCTTCGTCTTTTACAAAGATGCGCGCCCCTTTGCCCGGGGCAGCGAGCTTTCTCGCCAGCCGCGTGACGTTCTTTAGCTCGAGGAGCGGTGTGCCGCCCACTCCTACGTCACGCTGCAAACGTGTAATCTCGGCTAGGGTGTAGCCGGTGTTCTCCATCATGCGTTCGTAGTCAAAGGCCAATCCACCCAGCTCAAACTGCTGATAGTTAAAGCCGGTGGCCTTGGCGGCGATTTCGCCGCGCCGCGCGATGACTTCGCTGTACTTGCTCATGCCTCTAGCTCCCGGCGCAGTTCGCCCCCGACGCGCAAGAGCTCTGGTTGCGGCTCACCAAACCCGTGGTTGTGACGCGGGGATAGGCTAATAAGCGTGCCGCGAATTCTGCGGCCGGCAAGCGTTAACACCTCTGTTTCTTGCCCCATCTCGCCCCGTTCTAGGGCGAACCCTTTAACGCGCGCCACTAGAGGGACTTGGCGGGTACTCTCCGGGACGTTCGCTGCGCGTTCGCTGACGTCAATCGCTATCCAGCTGATCTCCACAAACTGACCGACGTGACTGCCCATGCGGTTACCTCTTAATCAGTGCGCTAATGTCGCCGAGCAACGCGCGAGGTATGGGGAGGTCGGCCATGGTTACAAGGCCGGGAGCCGCGTTTATTACGGCGGGGATCATGTTCACGGTCATAGCAATGGTGCCAATACCACCCGGAATCTCGGGCGTGATGGCCATGTTGATGGCGGGCACGCCTGTTATGTAGATATAGTCTCCGGTGGTGACGCTTTCGGTCTCGGGCCTAATCTGCTGCGGATGCTCTAGCGTCAGCACAAGCTTGTCACCGCTGTAGCCGTAGGCGATGTGCTTGCAACCCGCTACCATGCCCGGTGCCACTTTCACGTGCGGGGTTTCGCGGTAGGTGTTCGAGATAATCGGTTCCTTAACTTGCTCGATGCGGTCGAGGCGCATTCCAAGGGCTGCCGCAATTAGGCTCATAGATTCGGGGAAACCCACATGCCCCACGATTTTCCCCGACTCTATGCCGCTGTGAAACTCCTCGGGCGTAGTTCCCACGCCTTGGGTGCGCATTACGGTAGGGCCAAAGGGGGACAGGTCGTTTACGCGCACAGCTTTGATGCTTTCCACGTGCGTGCATACACCGGTGAGGGCTATAATCAGCGAATCGAGCACAAAGCCGGGGTTAATGCCTGTGCCGAGTAAAGTAACTCCGGCTTTATCAAACATGACATCAAGCAACTGCGCGAGAGCGGGTTCCTGCGCTTTGGGGTAAGCCATTTCTTCGGCGATGGTGATGCAATTCAGGCGCGCCTTGGCCACAAGCTCAAGCTGTGGGTACACCTCGCGCGTAAACGAACCCGTGCAGACCAGCACTATATCGGCAGCGCCGGGCTTGATCACATCACCGGGTTCACTGACTACCGTCACGTCTGGCGCATCTACGCCTAACACTTGTGCGAGCTTCCTGTGCGCCTTCTCCGGGTGCGTATCGATGGCCCCCACAATTTCAATCCCTTGTTTAGCGACAATCATGCGGCCCATCCCGCTGCCCATGGCCCCGAGACCCCAGATAATTACGCGAACATTTGACATAGTGATCTCCTCCTTGTGTGATTGTATGCACTTGGCACTTGGCACTTGGCACTTGGCACATGGCACATGGCACATAGCACATGGCACATAGCACATGGCACTTGGCACTTGGTGGATAGCGGAAAGCGGAAAGCCACCCCGCAGCTCACGCTTCACAAGCGCCTAACGCCTCCACCCAACTAGTTTGTCCCCGATACAGGAAACCTCACTTTACTTAAGCGTATTCTCTTTTATGCTTCTATGCAACAAAAAAACGCCCATACTTGGGCGCTTAGTGCTTATTATTGGGCAGCACGGAAGCATTGGAGAAGCAGTGGGGACGAGCAAGGGTGGGCACGGCATGCCGTGCCCCTACAGGGGTGAGTAGCGGACAGCGGGAAACGCAGATAGCCCCTGTCCTCTGCTAAGTGCTATGTGCCAAGTGCTGAAGCAAAAGGCTCCGTCCCTTTTGCTTCCTTTTGCTTACGGTGGTCACACGCACGGCAAGCTGCCGCACGACAGCGAGCGGCCCGGAGAACCGAAAGCCGACAAGAGGAAATTAGGCCTAAGCGTCAAAAATGATAGTGATCGGAACCTCTTTCCTTGCCCAGCAAAATTAGAAAATTGCATCTTGACTTAAATTTTGGAGTGTGATTATAATCATGTTAAAAGACGATGAAGACATGCTTCTGACAGGGATCGGAAGTAAGATTCGTGACTTGCGTAAGGAACGCAAACTTACTCTGCAAGATCTTGCTGACGCGATCGGTATTAGCGTTAGCATGATCAGCCAAGTAGAAAGGGGGTTGGCACATCCGTCGATCGCTACGCTGTGGAAGATAGCGAGCGCCTTCGGTGTTTCAGTCGTGTATTTTTTTGCCGAACCCGAGAAACCGAAGGCGATAGTGGTAAGGGCTCACGAGCAGAAGGCACTAAAAATTCCTAACCCTGGAGCGACTTATCATTTGCTGTCACCAGACTTAAATCGCAAGATTGAGTTCTTGAAAATCATGTTACAGCCTGGGCAGATCGACGAAGGAGAGTTAGTTAGCCACGATGGTGAGGAGTGCGGCTATGTGGTTTCGGGAACCCTCACCGTGAAGGTTGCTGAAGACAGGTACACTCTGCACCCGGGCGACAGTATTTACTTTGACAGTTGCATACCTCACCGATTGTTGAACTTTGGAACGAACATGTGTCTCAGTATTTGGGCGATGACCCCGCCTACGTTCTAGAATATATTTTTGAGGAGGAAGAGAGCATGACCCCTAATCACATCTTCTTGACGGTCTACATCTTAGGCTTCCTTGCATACGGGTATTGGTGTAGCCGTAATATCAGAACCCTGGAGGACTTCGCGCTTGCGGGCCGCAGCCTAACTCTACCCGTTCTTCTGGGCACCCTGTTCGCATCCAATGTCGGTGGTGGAACGGTAGTGGGATGGACAGGCAGTTTCTACGCTTTGGGGTTAGATTGGTGGTTCACAGGCATCGGCGCGTTGTTGGCACTGCTTGCCGCCGCGTACATACTTGCAGAGAAGACTAGGAAGCTCAAGCAGTTTACGGTGCCAGACCTGCTCAAACTTCGGTATGATGACAAGACCCGTATGGCCGGCTCGGTCATGATTATTGTGGGTGATATCGCCCTCACAGCCGTACAGATA
>QLUB01000057.1 GCA_018725205.1 candidate division NPL-UPA2 bacterium | reverse complement strand
ACGGCAGTCGTGCGCTTGTTGTGGGCTACGGCCGATGCGGGATTACTTTGGCAGCACTCCTTAAGGCATGGGAGCACACGTGACGGTCGCAGCTAGGCAGCCAGGGGTGCTGGCCAAGGCTTTTGCGGCGGGGCATAGCCCGCACTATGTGGGCGAGCTATCGCGCGTGTTGGGGAGCCATGACTTTCTATTTAACGCGGCTCCGGCCCTAGTTTTTACTGAGGAACTATTGGTTTGCATGCGCCGGGATAGCGTCCTTATCGACATCACCTCGGGAGCAGGGGGGTTGACTATCAGGCAGCTAAGAGGCTGGGGTGTATTGCCGTACTGGCCCCTAGCTTACCGGGAAAGTTTACGCCCGAGACAGCCGGGCACATTTTGGGCCGGGTTCTGCCGCGCATATTATAGAAAATCTTCCGGAGGAGAGGTAAAATGAAGGGGCGAAGAATTGGGTTCGCTTTAACGGGGTCCTACTGCACATTCGCAGCCGTGATGCCTGAAATAGCACGGCTACGTGACAGCGGTGCCGAGATTGTGCCCATTATGAGTGAGACCGCCGCGAGCACAGACACTCGCTTCGGCCGCGCCGAGATGTGGCGCGGCCACGTTCTCGCCGCCAGTGGTGCGCTAGAGATCATTGATACCATCGCTCTGGCGGAACCTATCGGTCCGGGGAAACTGCTGGACTTAGTTATCGTGGCACCGTGCACTGGCAATACTCTAGCTAAGATAGCAGGTGGTATTACGGATTCCTCCGTGACAATGGCCGTAAAAGCTCACTTGCGTAACCTTCGCCCTGTACTCGTGGCAATCTCAACTAACGATGGCCTGGGGCTAAATGCCGTCAACTTGGCTCGCCTGCAGAGCAGCAAAAACATCTTTATGGAGGTACAAGATGGCAACTATTGTACAGAAATTTGGCGGCACCTCCGTGGCTACATCCGCCATGCGCGAGCGGGTGCTAGGCAAGGTGCTCGCCTGTCAATCGCAAGGGCATCACGTCGTAGTCGTGGTGTCGGCTATGGGGCGCCTTGGTGAACCGTACGCCACTGATACTTTGCTAAGTTTAGTTAACCAGGCGGGGACACCTAGCGCGCGGGATCGGGATTTAGTCATGGCCTGCGGAGAGCTAGTCTCGTGTGCCGTGATGGCCAGTACTCTGCGCAAGGCAGGACTTAACCCTCTGCCACTAAGCGGATGGCAAGCAGGCATCATGACAGATAATACATTTGGTGACGCTAGAATAACCGCCGTAGACCCGACGTACTTGCAGAATCTGCTCAAGCAAGGGATAGTGCCGGTGGTGGCAGGTTTTCAGGGAGCGAGCAGTGAGGGCAACATCACGACTCTAGGGCGGGGCGGGAGCGACACCACTGCTGCCGCCTTAGGCGTGGCCTTAGGCGCGGCCAATGTGGAGATTTATACCGATGTCGAAGGTATCATGACAGCAGACCCTCGGCTTGTGCCTGAGGCCAAAGTGCTTAGTTTCTTAGATTATGGCGAGGTATTTCAGATGGCCTCACAAGGCTCCAAGGTTATTCATCCACGGGCAGTGGAGCTGGCCATGCAGCGCAATATACCTTTGGTAGTCAGGAGCACGTTCTCAGACGCCCCAGGAACCACGATTGCCAACGCTGTGCTGTATGAGAACAAGCGGGGACGGCCGGTCACCGCCGTAGCCCACATTCTCCAAGTAGCGCGTGTGTCCATTGCCACCCCTAGCGACGATGGCGCGCTGGAGCTAGATATCTTCAGCCGCCTAGCAGAGGCTGGGGTGAGCGTTGACCTAATTAACGTAAGTCCCGAGGTCAAGCGCTTTATTATTCCAGAAGAGGCTGCCGACAAGGCGCGGGCGGCGCTTAGGACACTGCCGCTTACAGCGGAATTTCGCTGTGGCTGTGCGAAAGTGAGTGTTATCGGCACGGGGATGCGCGGCGTGCCCGGAGTCATGTCCCGTGTAGTCGCGGCCCTGCGTGAGGCAGGAGTGCGGATTTTGCAGTCTAGCGACTCCCACCTGACAATCTCCGTTTTGATTGACCACAAAGACGTTGAAGCGGCCACACAAGCTTTGCATCGGCACTTCGGGCTAAGTACGGAATAAGAGAAAGGAATGGATCGCATGCATTTCGGACGCTTAATTACGGCCATGGCGACACCCTTTGACCAAGCAGGGTATGTAGACGAAAGCGGTGTTAGAAAACTTGCCGAGCACCTCATTGCTACCGGCACCGAAACGGTTGTTGTTTCCGGCACAACGGGCGAGTCACCCACTCTCTCGGCTTCGGAACGCGTGTTGCTGATTGAGTTAGTCAAGGAGGTGAGCCGCGGGCGAGCCCGGGTGATAGCTGGCGTTGGCACTAACTCCACCAGCGATACACTACAAGGCGCACATGCGGCGGTTGGAGCTGGGGCAGACGGTGTAATGGTAGTCACTCCTTACTACAACAAGCCCCCCCAAGAAAGTCTGTACCATCACTTTATGGCTGTAGCGCGCGCCGTTGACGTTCCTATTCTCATCTACAATGTACCCGGTCGTACTGGCTGCAACCTACTGCCTGCGACAGTAGTCAGGCTTTCGCAGTGTTCGTCCTTCCTAGGTATCAAAGAAGCCAGCGGCAGTCTCGATCAGATCAGTGAAATCATCCGCGCGGTGAGGGAAGACTTCGTCGTGTATTCAGGCGATGATTCTCTGACTCTGCCAATGCTGGCTGTGGGGGCAGATGGCGTAGTAAGCGTTGCCTCGCACATCATCGGGCAGGAAATCGCAGAGATGACAAATGCCTATTTTGCGGGTGACTATCGGCGGGCGAAGACTGTTCACGCAAAGGTCTTTCCGCTGTTTAAGGCGCTCTTTTGCACCACAAGTCCTATACCTCTGAAGTGGGCTCTTAACCGTCTCGGGCTACCCGGAGGTACTCTCAGACCACCGCTTTATTCCATCAGTCAAGCGGAGGCGGAAGTTGTGGAGCAAGCTCTGCAAGCAGTCGGTAGGGCATAGCACTGCATTTTCTCTAGAGTCGTCAGGCACACTAGGGGTGTGGGCGCTAGAGGAGGAGAAGTGGTGTTTCCAGAGCAACAGGAGGACAAAGACGGTGACACGAACCTAGAGCTAATCCAAGGACTAGGACAAACACAAGTACCTGTGAGTGAAAGCACTATCCATGCCATGACCATCGTGGGACAGATTGAAGGACATCTGATTTTGCCGCCGCAGAACAAGACAACCAAGTACGAGCACATAATCCCGCAGTTAGTGGCCATAGAGCAAGACCCAAAGATTCACGGATTGCTGTTGATCCTAAACACAGTAGGCGGTGATGTGGAGGCGGGTCTGGCGATTGCGGAAATGGTTGCCAGCATGTCCAAGCCGACGGTCTCTTTGGTCCTAGGAGGGGGACACTCCATCGGCGTACCCATTGCTGTAGCGGCTAGATACTCCTTTATTGCCGAAACGGCCACGATGACCATACATCCCATAAGGCTCACTGGCCTAGTCATCGGCGTACCGCAGACCTTTGACTATCTCGACAAAATGCAGGATTAATCGACAGCGTAGGGGGGCTAGGGGAGTCCTTGTCCAAACTACGTACACTCGTGCGAGGGGAACACTAGTGCTCTACACGATCATACCCGAGGAAATCGTACTCGCTGACCTAGAAAAAGTTCCCGCCTCGCAGGAAATTACGTTTCGCGGCAGACGCTTGCGGGTGCTACCGCTGCCAGACGGGAAATACCAGATTGTGCAGCTGATTAGCAGTAACCCCTGTGATTTTCTCTCGCCGGAGTTCGCGCCGGGGAAGATCCTTTAGCCTCTCGTTCCAATTTGTATACCACAGCGCCGCAGGGCGCTGTGGTATAATGCTTCTAGTAGGAAAGGAGCGAAGGCGTTGACGCTCGGCGATATTGTCACTCTCGCTGTCATCCAAGGGCTGACCGAATTCCTTCCCGTCTCTAGCTCCGGCCACTTAGTTTTGGGTCAGCACTTTTTAGGAGTGCAGGCTTCGGGCGTCGCGCTGGAAGTGGCACTGCACCTTGGGACGCTAATCTCTGTCGCTATCGTCTTTGCCAAGGACATCAAACAGCTTCTGATGGCCTGTTTTAGTTTTGTGAGACCGATGTCAAATGGAGGACAGACAGCCCAAGTCAAGCTGTATCGCCGTCTAGTCCTGCTGCTTGTGCTTGCCAGCGTGCCTACCGGTGTGATTGGCATCGCTTTCAAGGACCTGTTCATCGTCCTTTTTGCTTCCCCGCGTTTTGTTGCGTTGGCCTTAATGATCACGGGCATCATGCTGCTGGTGGTCTCTCGCATGCAGGGAACGAAAACTCTCCAGCACATGCGCATACGGGATGCCTTGGCTGTTGGTTTGGCGCAGGGTCTAGCGATTACCCCCGGTATATCGCGCTCTGGTCTCACCATCAGCACAGGGCTTCTCCTCGGCTACGATCGGGAAACCGCCACACGTTTCTCTTTCCTTTTATCAATTCCGGCAATTGTGGGCGCGTCTGTGCTGGAAGCCCCCAGCTTGCTCGGCGCACAGCTCAACTTCCCACTGTGGTGGATGGTTGTTGGCGTTCTGGTAGCCGCACTCACGGGTGTAGTGGCTATTCTAGGCCTTGTGCAAATGCTAAAGCGCGGCAAGCTCAGTTACTTTGCCTACTATGTGTGGGCTGTCGGCATTTTGACTATGCTACTGGTGAGATAGGAGGAAATCTGTGCCACGCCGCCACCGCACCAAGACGCCGCGCCCCGCTTTGGGTCTTCCCAAAGAGATAAGTGGCCTCTTGCTGTTTGTTGCCGCTGCTTTCGCCCTAATCAGCCTCTTCTGGCCCGAACTTACCGGACAAGCAGGCAGAGTCAGTAACTACCTGCTTGAGCTTGGCTTTGGGAGCGGTGGGGCCGTGGTGTTCTCTCTTGCGGCACTATACTACTCCGCTTATCTTACTCTTGCTCGGCGCGCGTCGCTTAGGGTAGGTTTGTCACTCGCCCTACTTGTCGGCGCAGGCTTAGGGTTCTTATTTCTAGTCATTCCGCCTATTCAGCGCCCTCTCCTGACATTCAGTGACGGCGGCAGCGTCGGTGCTGTGGGGCTGGCCTTGGGTAGGTTGTCGGTCAGCATGTTTGGGGTCGTCGGCGCATGGATTTTGGTGTGGAGTACAGTTGTGATTGGCTTACTCTTGCTTACGGGCAGCTCACTGCGAGATGGAGTTCGGTTGGGTGTCAATGTAGGTGCCAAAGGTTACAATTGGGTAAGAGGGCAACTGCAGGCACAAGCGATGCCTAAACCTGCCCCGGCTGCCACTAATGAAGCTGAAGAGCCATCACCCGAGCCTACGCGTCCTGAAATACCGGAGCCTAGAACACAGGAGCGGCGCTTGGAGCAACTTAAGTTGCCGCAGTGCGATTACACGCTGCCCGACCTTATCTTGCTCAATCGAGGGCTAAAGCCAAGTAACGCACGCGGCAGCCGTGAGGAAAAAGACAACATTCGCATTTTGGAAGAGACATTAGCTAATTTTGGCATTATGGCCAAAGTAGTGGACGTAACACGCGGACCTACTTGCACGCGCTACGAAATCCAGATGGCTCCCGGTACTAAGGTGAGCAAGGTGACCGGGCTAAGCAATGACCTCGCCATGAGTCTCGCGAGTGAGGGCGTGCGAATAGAAGCTCCTATACCTGGGAAAGCGGCCATTGGCATCGAGGTGCCCAACAAAGCTAGGAGTTCCGTCCTGCTCCGCGATGTGCTGGAAAGCGCGGAGTACATCAACGCCACAGCACCTCTGACTGCAGCGCTCGGCAAGGACATTGAGGGCAACACTGTAGTGGCGGATCTAGCGCAAATGCCGCACCTCTTAATCGCCGGAGCTACGGGTACAGGCAAGAGCGTTTGCATCAACACGCTGGTGTGTAGCGTGTTGTTTAAGGCGCGGCCCGATGAAGTGAAGCTGATGCTGATCGACCCTAAGGTGGTAGAGCTGTCGGCTTACAATGGTGTGCCACATCTGATTGCTCCGGTGCTGAATCACCCCAAAAAAGCAGCTGCAGCTCTTAAATGGGCTACAAGCGAAATGGAGAGGCGATACGCTGCCTTTGCACGAGCGGGCGTACGTGACATCGACAGATTTAACGAGCGCGCCAAGGAAAAGGCTACCGAGAGGATGCCGCTCATCCTTATTGTTATAGATGAGCTTGCCGACCTGATGATGGTAGCGCGTAACGACGTAGAAGAAGCCATATGTCGTCTGGCCCAAATGGCACGTGCCGCAGGCATGCACCTAGTAATAGGCACGCAGCGCCCATCGACGGATGTGATCACGGGCCTGATCAAGGCGAACATTCCCTCGCGGCTGTCATTTACGGTGTCTTCAGCGGTTGATTCACGTGTCATACTTGACATGATGGGGGCGGAGAAGCTGCTTGGCAGGGGAGACATGCTGTTCTTGCCTGTCGGGCAGAGCAAGGCTAGACGTGTGCAGGGGGCATTTGTCTCTAACCGCGAAATCGAGCGTGTGGTGGACTTTGTCTCTAGTCAAGGCGAAGCCGCTTACGTAGACGCGCTTGATCGCCTAGAAGAAACAGACCACACTGCGAGAGAGGGAGAGGGCGGGCTTGACGAAAGATTTGACGATGCGGTGCGCATTGTTGTAGAAACCGGTCAGGCTTCGGTCTCTATGCTCCAGCGCCGCATGCGACTTGGCTACTCACGCGCCGCGCGCATCGTTGACCAAATGCAAGAGGCGGGAATTGTCGGGCCAGCTGACGGCAGTAAACCGAGGAGTATTAACAAAAATCACGCCTTGGTTAAGGCCATTCATGACCAGGCCAAGCGTTCGGGAATTTCCTAGGGAGGTGAAGGTGTGCACGAATTAGGCGCTGTGCTCAGGGCGGCGAGAGAAGCGCAAGGCTTGTCTATAGAAGATCTTTACGCCAAGACCAAGATCAGGCCTCACATCATTGCGGCGATTGAGGCAGGCGAATTCGAGAGCGTGTCAGTCGGAGCCGTTTACCTGCGGGGATTTATCCGCACCCTGAGCGAGGAGCTCGGTGTTGCCTACACGCATCTGCCTTTGCCTGAGGCCGCGACGCTTGCCGCTCCTGCCAACTCGCCCTCTGTAAACTACAGACGAGTTACAGTTATCCCATGGAGGCGATGGGTCGGAGCACTAATCATGCTCGCCGCGTTTGTTAGCGCGGGCCTCTACTATGCCTATTGGAGTTCTCCCCCTGTAACCCCCACCGAACCTGCACCGGAAGCCACGTTGCCGCCACCGGAGCCACCCCAGACAGCTCCACTGCCAGACCCGCCTCCGCCGCCTAGCCCGGCTTGGGTATTGCGACAGAGCGAAGGAATCCGTGACGTCTACGCGGTAAGGCAGTGGCCTATGGAATTGATCGTACGAGTGCGGACAGAGAGTTGCTGGCTTTCTGTGACCATAGACGGCGAACGGTTTTCGCAGACACTTACCGCCGGTGCCGAAATGACTTTTCGCGCCAGCAAAAGTGTGAACTTGCGCCTTGGGAAAGCTCGGGTCGTGGACCTCGTGATCAATGGTTCCCCACTTCCCGCACTGACAGGCGATGTAAGGGAGTTTACCTTTGTCCCCTAATCCGCTGCCGATGTCTAGGACGGAGATGGTGCAGCGTGGGTGGGACGAGCTAGACTTTGTCTTAGTCACCGGTGACGCCTACGTCGACCACCCAAGCTTCGGCGCTGCCTTGATAGGCAGGGTGCTAGAGAGTGCTGACTACCGAGTAGGCATTATAGCGCAGCCCAACTGGCGTGAACTTAATGCCTTTAAGGTGCTTGGACGACCAAAGCTTGGGGTGTTGGTCACTGCCGGCAACCTAGACTCCATGGTCGCCAACTACACGCCTGCCCACAAACCGCGACGCGTCGATGACTTTTCTCCCGGCAGCGTGGGCGGCTTGCGCCCTGATCGGGCTTCAATAGTCTACGCAAACCGCGCCCGCGAGGCTCTCCCCGGACTGCCCATTATCCTAGGTGGCATCGAGGCTTCTTTGCGTCGCTTGACACACTACGACTATTGGGCGGATTCGCTGCGCCGTTCTGTGTTGCTTGACAGCAAAGCCGACCTCTTGCTGTATGGCATGAGTGAGTTCTCGCTGTTAACGGTCGCCGAGCGACTGAAGCGTGGCACCAATGACTTTACGGACCTTCCGGGTGCTTGTTACCAAGTGTCTAATGCTCCTCATGGTGTTATCTTCCTTCCCAGCTATGAGGAGATTGCGCAGGATAAGACCAAATTTGCAGATGCCTTTCGGATGGCGCACAGCGAAGGAAATCCATACCACGGTCGCACCCTGACACAGCGGCATGGAAACACCTATGTCTGTGTCAATTTACCTCCACTGCCGCTTACTACGGAGCAGATGGACTGGGTGTACGGGCTAAACTTTACCCGGCGCCCGCACCCCGTATATGGTAAAGAGGGCGTAAAAGCCATTGACGAGGTCGAGTTTAGCATCACGAGCCATCGCGGGTGCTTCGGTGGCTGTTCCTTCTGCGCTTTGACTGCACATCAGGGGAGAATCATTCAGCGCCGGAGCCTAGCTTCCATCGTAGCGGAAGCGCGTCTGCTGACAACTCTGCCTAACTTCAAGGGCTAT
This sequence comes from candidate division NPL-UPA2 bacterium, assembly GCA_018725205.1. Lineage (GTDB taxonomy): Bacteria > Bacillota > UBA994 > UBA994 > UBA994 > UBA994. The sequence continues at coordinate 3,186 of QLUB01000057.1, read as the reverse complement.
ATCCATGACATCGGTGGCCCAACGGCTAATTTTCACGTGCCTGCTTGCTCCAAGCAGTCAGAGGAAGGCTCATGTCGGGGGAAGGAGTGCCTGTCCCCTAAGCCCTGTCGCCAATTGCGTACGGGACACGACGAATACCTCGCGGTAATGCGTGCGGTGCGGAGCCTGCCGGGAGTCAAGAAAGTCTTTGTGCGCTCGGGAGTGCGTTTTGATTATGTGCTGCTAGACGCTGACGATGTGTTCCTGAGTGAGCTGTGTGAGCACCATGTCAGTGGCCAACTCAAACTCGCCCCCGAGCATGTGTCCGCCCGCGTGCTTCGTTTGATGGGGAAACCCTCACACGCAGTGTATCAGGAATTTCTTGCGCGTTACCAACGGACCAACACTAGACTTGGCAAGCGGCAGTTTGTGGTGCCTTACTTTATGTCGAGCCACCCCGGCAGCACCATCGAGGATGCCATAGAACTGGCAGAGTATTTGCGAGATGAGCGCTTGCGCCCTGAACAGGTGCAGGACTTCATACCCACACCTGGGTCTCTCTCTACCGCCATGTACTACACCGGAATTCACCCCCTCACTAGGGAGAAAGTACACGTAGCGCAGAGCGCCGCAGAGAAGAACGCACAGCGAGCCCTGCTGCAGTATTTCCTGCCTAAAAACCACAGCGCAGTGCGCGTAGCCCTGAAAGCTGCCGGTCGGGATGACCTTATCGGATACGGACCAAAATGCCTTGTGCCGCCCGAGCGGCATCGGGAGCCTTCGCGCCGGAGCAGCAATAAAGGAGGACACCATGCAAATCGCGATGATTAGCCTAGGGTGCGCTAAGAATCAAGTAGACAGTGAGTTGATGCAGGGATTGCTCTGCACGCGGGGCGACACCTTAGTTAATGAGCACACGCAGGCCGACGTCGTCATCGTCAACACCTGCTCTTTTATAACTGCAGCCAAAGAGGAGTCCATCGAAGCGATTCTTCGCGCCGCAAGACTCAAACAAGGCCGCTGCAAGGCGTTAGTGGTAACAGGGTGTCTTTCCCAAAGATATGCTGCGGAGCTTATGGGAGAAATCCCCGAAATAGATGCATTGGTGGGTACTAATAGCTTTCCTAGCATAGGAGAAGTCATCGACCGGGCGGTGCGCGGGGAGCGCGTGACCGCAGTGGGCGAGGTAGCTTACGCCTACGAAGATGAAATTGAACGTACGCCAACAGAGATATACAGCGTTTACGTGAAAGTGGCGGAGGGGTGTGACAACATCTGCTCCTACTGCGTTATCCCGCTAGTGCGGGGGAAGTATCGCAGTCGGCGCATGGAAAGCATTGTGCGCGAGGTCTTGTCGTTAGCGCAAAAGGGTGCACGGGAGATTAACCTTATCGCCCAAGACACCACACATTACGGGTGCGATCTCTACGGTGAGTCTCGTCTGCCGGAGCTCCTTTCGCAGCTGTCACAAATTAATGAGGTTGCATGGTTGCGCGTGCTTTATTGCTATCCGGATGGATTTACGCCTGAGTTAATCGGAGCTATATCCTCACTGCCGCGTGTTTGCAAGTACATCGATCTGCCGCTCCAGCACATCAACCAGAGAGTGCTCGCGGACATGAATCGCCGTGGCACACCGGCGGAGATAAGCAGGCTGCTGATGGAGTTGCGTGCGCAGATTGAAGATGTAACCATCCGTACTACATTCATCGTGGGATTCCCGGGGGAAACGGAAGCCGAATTTTTGGAGCTCCGTGATTTCGTGGCAGAAGGATGGTTTGACCACGTCGGTGTGTTTAAGTACTCGCGCGAGGAGGGAACCCCCGCCGAGACAATGCCTAACCAAGTAAGCGAGGAAGTAAAAGATCTGCGCTACCACGAGCTTATGGCCCTACAACAAAAAGTTAGTCAGCGACGAAATCAGCGCTTTGTCGGACAAACCGTAGACGTATTGGTGGAAGAGCCATGGCCTAAGGGTCTAGGGATTAAGGGGCGAGCCCGTAAAGACGCGCCTTTAGTCGATGGGGCCGTCTACGTGCGCGACACCAGTGCAAGCAAAGGTCAACTGATTCGCGCGCATATCGAGGAAGCCTTAGAATACGATTTGCTGGGGGTGGTTGCCGGTGAATCTAGCCAATCGGATTACGTTGTCTAGGATTTTTCTCTTGCCTGTATTCCTCTTCTTTGTCTTTGAGCAGGCGCGTTACGGCGAGTTTATTGCCGCAGGCATCTTCATTGTGGCGGCGGCAACGGACGGACTGGATGGTTATGTGGCGCGCAAGCAGAAGAATGTCACCAATCTTGGTAAACTGCTTGACCCTCTCGCGGATAAACTACTGGTCATGTCGGCACTCGTATCGTTAGTGGCGATGTCGGCCCTGCCGGCCTGGATTGCCATCGTGATCATCGGGCGTGAGTTTGCGGTGACAGGCCTACGGAGTATCGCCGCCGCAGAGGGCAGAGTAATTGCTGCGAGCAAGTTTGCCAAGGTAAAAACCGTTACGCAAATTATCGCCATCACCGCAGTAATGGTGAACAATTACCCCTTCTCCTTAGTAGGGTTCCCCTTTAAGGAAATCGCGTTGTGGGTAGCCGTAGTGTTTACAGTTGCCTCGGGGTTTGACTACTTCCGAGCGGCAGGGGACATTTTGGGTGAACGGCAGCCGAGTGAAGGGCCTAAGCCGTGACTAAACTCGAGGCCCTAGCGCGTGAAGTGGGGTTCGAATTAGCCAGTAGAGGTCTTACTCTAGCGCTGGCTGAGTCCTGTACCGGCGGACTGCTCGGTCATTCGCTTACCGAAATACCTGGCGCGTCGCGCTTTCTTTTAGGCGGGGCCACTTGCTATGCTAACGCTGCTAAGATGAAGCTGCTCTCAGTGCGTGCAGAGACTCTGCAGTGTTATGGTGCCGTGTCTCTACAGTGTGCGACGGAAATGCTGCTTGGGGTTAGGACGCTCTTTGGCTCGGACGCCGCTATTGCCATCACCGGTATCGCTGGGCCAGACGGGGGAAGCACTGAAAAACCGGTAGGCACGGTGTTTATAGCGGTGAGCATAAATGAACGCATAGAGATGCAAGGCTTTCTCTTTGCAGGTGAGCGCGCGGCCATCAAACAGCAAGCTGCGTGTGCCGCACTTCTACAGCTCGGCCTACTGCTCGCAGAAAAATAACTATTGCGAACAATTGTTCGTTAGTATATAATGCTAGT
>QLUB01000056.1 GCA_018725205.1 candidate division NPL-UPA2 bacterium | reverse complement strand
GTCCTTGGTATTCCTAGTTCTTATGGTGGGAGCAACAGGGCTCGAACCTGTGGCCTCTACCGTGTCAAGGTAGCGCTCATCCCAACTGAGCTATGCCCCCTCGGCGACTTTCATTATACAGGCGCTTCTAGGCAGTGTCAACCGCGGAGTTGTCTGTGCCCTCATGTCGCAATCCTCCGTCCCCAAGCAACACCACAGCCCGCTTGCTGCCACCACGCTGAGACAACAGGTGTACCGTAAGTTCCGGGTTAGCCAATTCGCCTTTAACGCGGACGTTCCACTTCACGCGTACCGTGCCTTTCTGCGGGGGAAACACATAGTAGAACCACGCTTTCTGTCCTGCTGCATACCCTTCAAGGTGGCCAACTTCATACTGGTGCTCGCAGTTCAATAACTCCATGCCTTTAGGCAACTCAAGGCGGATCAAGTCTGGTCTTACCGCCTTTTGTTTTACCGCTTGCTTGGTAATGTTCGTTGACAGGAACCCGTGGTTTGAAACCACTGCATGCACGCTGTAGAGATTCTCGCCGAGTGGGGAGACTTTGACCTCATCAATGTGTACTTCAGGCAAAGCAAGCGCGTAACCGATGGCAAAAGCGGTCATCCTGTGGCATTCGGCATGGAGCAAATGTCGCGGTGGATTCTGGCGGTATTCCTTGACTTTCCATCCACCAACTTCTACTGCGCCAAACTGCGGATGCGTAACCTTGTGCCAAGGCACAAAACCCTCCCCAGTGAGCTCCCGGTCGTTCCACTGCAGAAGTTTAAGTTCGAGTTTGCGTCTGTCGATTTTCTCCGGGGACTTAAGGAAATCTGCCTTCATTTCCGGAGCTGCACGACCGACAGCATCCCAGAGCTCTGGGGTAAACGCCAAGAGACCAAGCTGGTCAAAACACCAGTCGTCCAGCACACCCGAAGAACTATCGCCGTAACAGCAAATAACGGGGTAGCCGGTAGCATTTTCGCCTAACTTGCCGATAGCCGTATAAAGGGCAACATCTTCCTCGGCGAAATCTTTATCTGGGATGGTGCTGTGCGGCCTAAAAAGCATCCCGCCTGTAGTATGGTAGAGCAACACCCCAGCTATGTTCGGGCGCTGACTAATGAACTCAACTTGACACCTAGTCTCTGGCTCAGAGAGCGGATAGGGGCCGGCGCCGGTTGTCTGCGTACTAAACCCCGAGGGAAAGTTTCGATTCAGGTCTAGGCCATACTTCGTGGCCACGTGCGCGAAGGGAGGCAATACTTCTTCTACCCACTCTCCCTTGGCATCCTTGAGCACGCCTTCGGTATAAATATGGTAGAATGACCCGGCCGTGTCAAGCGGCGAGCGCTCGGTCATCAGCCGTGCGTCTTCCGGGTCTACCTTCCATGCTCCACGGGCGTCATCACGAATGCGCATTGAGAGAATCAGCCCGTTGCCATCGAAGTCCTCCGCATGCAGCCCGGGTGGGTCTTCATGTTTGCGAAAGTCCGGGAAGGGCCTAACGCTGCTCCTAAGATGAGCCGGACTCGTCAAATACAGCTCTGCCCCATCGGGATTAATGCGCGGCAAGATATAGAAGCTGCGGGAATCCAAGAGCTTCGTAACCCTCTCATCTGCTCCATACCGTGAGAGCAAATAGTCAATCAAGTGGAGAGCCGCCATGGAGCCAGTCACTTCCCCGGCGTGAATGTTGCCATCCACATACATGCCGGGCTTCTCTGCAGGTAACCCGCTGCGGGAGTTAGTTAAAGTAACCGCCCAAATGTCGCGTCCTTCGTAACTCTTACCGACAGAAGCCAAGGTAACAAAGTCGGGATACTTCTCATTAAAGGCGTGTAGTGCATCGGTCAGTTCTTGATAGCGCAAGTAGCGGTCAAAAGTGACTGCTGCGTTTCCCATACATACTCCCCTCTCGCGGCGCAATGTGAACTTGCCTAGGCCTAAGTTCTTGTTGCCTAGACGTAATTCCTGCTTTGGGAGTCCAAGCAAAAAGCCGCTTGCGCGGCTCTTAGATGCTCTATGGTGCCGAAGGCCGGAATCGAACCGGCACGCCCCTCACGGAGCGAGGGATTTTAAGTCCCTTGCGTCTGCCAATTTCGCCACTTCGGCAAATTAACTAGTTGGAGGCGGCGCCCAGACTCGAACTGGGGAATAGAGGTTTTGCAGACCTCTGCCTTACCACTTGGCTACGCCGCCGGAAAGAAAAGCCCAACCTACGTTTGTAGCTGGGCGGAGTTACTATGGAGCGGAAGAAGAGATTCGAACTCTCGACCCTCGCCTTGGCAAGGCGATGCTCTACCGCTGAGCTACTTCCGCTTGTTAATGGTATCCCGCTATTTAGCTACAAGGATGGTGCCGCAGGCCAGAATCGAACTGGCGACACGAGGATTTTCAGTCCTCTGCTCTACCGACTGAGCTACCGCGGCACTTTTCCAAGTGGCGGAGTCGACGGGAATCGAACCCGCGATCTCCGGCGTGACAGGCCGGCATGTTAACCGCTACACCACGACTCCAAAGTGGTGGGAGCAATAGGGCTCGAACCTATGACCCCCTGCTTGTAAGGCAGGTGCTCTCCCAGCTGAGCTATGCTCCCGCGCATTTAGTAGTATACTTGCTAACGTTTCCGACGTCAAGCGGAAAAATGGGGGCAATCGTGAAAATGGCACGCCCGAGAGGAATCGAACCTCCGCACCCGGATCCGGAGTCCGGCGCTCTATCCACTGAGCTACGAGCGCGCTTATCACTCAACAAGTATATACTTTTGTTTTAGCGGACGCAACCACAACAGAGCATTTGCACACTACAGCGATCTTACAATTGCCTTAAATTGGCGACCACGGTCTTCAAAATCGCGAAACATATCAAAACTTGCGCAAGCAGGCGAGAGCATAACACTGCCACCGGGAAGTGTTTGCGTTTGACACCACTCTACCGCAGCCGCTAGGGAAGGCAGAATCGCGCTCTTCACGTGCCTCCCGCTTTGATGCTCGGCTAGGGAAATTTCCTGGGAAATTTTCTGCGCAGTCTTCCCGATAAGCGCTACGGCGCGCACCCGCTCGACAATGACGCGCGCTAGTTCATCAAAGGGAACCTGTTTGTCAGAGCCGCCAGCGATGAGCACGATGTCTCCTCCAATCGCCGCAAGGCCGGCTATGGTGCGCGTCGGACTAGAAGCGATCGAGTCATTGTAGTACTTCACGCCGTTTAACTCACGCACTAGTTCTAAGCGGTGCTCTACTGTAGCAAACTCCGTCACGGCCTTTGCAATAACTGATACAGGAACATCCTGCACCAAACAGGCTGCAGCTGCAGCCGCGATATTCTCCTGATTGTGCCCCCCACGCAGCTTAAGGTCAGCTGCCTGACAAATTCGTTCCTCTCGCCCCTGCCAACGCGCGATCAAGTGGCCCTCGCGCCAGAACACGCCTTCCGCCAACTCACTCAAACGACTAAAGAATACAGCCCGCCCGGGCGCAGACGCAGCCATGTTGCGCGTCAGCACATCGTCATAGTTTAGTATGACCACATCATTTGGCTGCTGATATCGCCAGATATTAGCCTTAGCGGCGATATACTCCTCGTAGCTCTTATGTACGTCGAGGTGATTGGGAGAGATGTTCGTAATTACAGCCACATGCGGACTTTGCCGCATTGGCATAAGTTGAAAACTCGACAGCTCCAAGACAACCCTGTCGCCGCCTTCGATTTTCTCGACCTGTTCAATCAAGGAATTGCCGATGTTGCCTCCTAAGTACGTGTGAGCACCAGCTTCTCTGAACACGGCTGCGATCAGGGAAGTTGTGGTGGTTTTGCCGTCGCTCCCAGTTACGGCAGTTATAGGAACAGGGCACAGCTCGCAAAAGAGCTCGATCTCGCTTGTCACTATAGCGCCGTTCGCAACCGCCGCGCTGAGCTCCGGCAAATCCGGGCGCATGACAGGCGTCTTAAAGATCAGGTCAAACCCCTTAAGGTCCGCAAGATAGTCCTCACCCAGACTAAGCTCGACTTCTAGACCCTCTAGCAGCGCCAGAACTTCTGGCATATCTTGCGCTTGCCGCTTGTCTAGCGCAGTGACATGCGCGCCCTCCTTAAGCAGGAAGCGCACCAGCGGCACCCCGCTTCTTAGACCAAGCCCCAAAACAGCGGCTCGCTTGCCTTTCCGCGCGCTAGCTATCTTAGTCATACGCAACTCCTTTGCTGCATGGCACCATATAACAAAAGGACCGTCCCCCTGTTTTTTTATTTGTAGGCGTGAAAGCCTTTGCCGGTCTTGCGGCCAAGGTGCCCCGCCTGTACGAGACGCCGCAGCATGGGCGCAGGGCGATATTTGTCCCCAAGGCCTGCATGCAGAATTTCCATGATGGAGAGGCACACATCTAAGCCAATTAGGTCTGCTAATGCTAAAGGGCCTAAGGGATGATTCGCGCCTAGCTTCATCACAGTATCGATGGCCTCAGCGGAAGCTACGCCCTCCTGTAAACAGAACGCCGCCTCGTTAATCATGGGGATAAGCACGCGGTTAATGACAAACCCGGGGAAGTCGTTGACCTCCACCCCTGTTTTCCCCATACGCGCTACCACGGACATCGCCGCACTAAATGTCTCGTCGCTGGTCGCCTGAGCACGAATCACCTCAACTAGCTGCATCAGTGGCACGGGGTTCATGAAATGCATACCGACTACCCTGTCAGGGCGCTTGGTAAAGGAGGCTAGTTGAGTTAGAGGGATACTCGAGGTATTGCTGGCGAGGATCGTATGTGCAGCGCAGACCTTGTCTAGCTGCAGGAAGATTCCTTTTTTGACTTCTACATTCTCAGTTACAGCCTCAACGACCAGCTCAGCCTCCACAGCCCGATCTAGCTCAGTAGTCGTAGCGATACGGGCAAGAATCTCTTGACGCTCACCGGCAGGCAGCTTTCCTTTCTCTACGGCTCGACTTAACACCCGGTCAATGTTTTGCACGGCGCGCGCGAGGTAAGTTGCCTCAAGGTCGCAAAGCAGCACATCGTATTTTGCTTCTGCCGCCACCTGGGCAATGCCGCTGCCCATCTGTCCGGCACCTATTACCATTATCGTCCTAATCTCCATGAAACAATCTCCTTTCACTCCCTTGGATATGCTTTCGCTGCAGGAATGTCGATATCCTTTTCCCAGTGCGTGTTATAATGCTGTATGTAGAGGAGTGATAGTTTTGGACAAGCGTGGTAACCTCTCTGCCGCATCTCTATTCGGGAGCTTCTTTAAGGTGGGCGCATTTACTTTCGGCGGCGGCGTCGCCATGCTCCCGGTTATCGAACGGGAGGTCGTGGAGCACAGGCAGTGGCTCTCCACCGAGGAGTTTATAGACGTGCTAGCCATAGCTCAGTCCGGACCGGGGGCGATAGCAGTCAACACTGCCATACTTACAGGCCACAAACTACTTGGACTAAAAGGCGTCGCGGCCGCTACCGCTGGCGTCGTTGCTCCGTCTTTCTTTATTATCCTCCTCATAGCCGCGCTATTGCCGCAGGCGGGTCAGTCCCCCATGCTCAACGCCTTCTTTATGGGGGTGCGACCGGCAGTAGTAGCGCTGATTGCCGCAGCGGCGATAAAACTAGGTCAGAAGATCCTCGTTGATAAGTTTAGCATAGCCCTAGCAGGCGTCACGCTACTCATTGGCTTGCTGCTAAACCCGCACCCCGCAGTCCTAATCCCCATCGCAGCGTTAATTGGGCTTTCGCGCTTTTTCTATCTGCAAAAGGGAGAGGAAGGTAGCCGTAGGTGATACTGCCCCGACTTTTCGCTAGCTTCTTTATTGTAGGGTTTTTTAGCTATGGCGGCGGCTATGCCATGATTCCCTTGATCGAGCGCGAAATAGTGCAGCGACAACAATGGCTCTCGGCGCGCGAGTTTCTCGACATCCTCGCTATCGCCGAGATTACGCCGGGGCCCATCGCCATCAACTCCGCGACTTTTGTAGGTTACCGTATGGCTGGGGTGCTTGGCTCCATTATGGCCACCCTAGGAGTAGTTTTGCCATCACTGTTAGTTATCGGGGTTTTGTCGTATGTTTACGTTAAATACCAAGGAGCGCCGCAACTAAAGGCGGCATTTGCTGCGGTACGGCCCATTGTCGTAGTGCTTATCCTGATGGCAGCCATAAACATCGGCACTAGGACTATCTATGACACTTACAGCGTTGTCGTGGCCGCAACAACTCTGCTGCTCATGCTCAAAACTCGCCTTAACCCCATATTACTGCTTGTACTCTCCGGTGTCGTAGGTGTGATACTATTCTAAGAAGGCGCGACGAGAGTGTGCGAGGGAGGTTGTTTCAGCATGAAAATTCCGGAGCGAGCACTGCTAACCCTACGCCTTGTCTGCCTTGTAGTGGCCTTCGTGGTTATCGGAGTAGCCATTGACCTTTCGATTAAAGCTAACCTAGGTGTGGGCGCATGGACTGTATTCCACCTAGGGGTTGCCGGCCACAGCGGCCTGACACAAGGGCAAATAAGCCAAATAGTGGGATTGGCCATCATTGCGGCGAGCTACTTCCTTGGCATCAAGCCTGCGATTGGTACCGTCCTTAATATGCTGCTCATTGGCTGGTTTTTCGACGCATCTGTCGCCATGGGCCTTGTTCCTCCTGCACCCTCCCCTATGGTCGGCCTGTTCTACCTCTTCGCCTCAACTCTGCTAATGGGCTTTGGCGGCGCTATGTACATGAGTGCTGGCCTCGGCGCCGGTCCGCGCGACAGCCTGATGCTAGCCTTGATTAGGCGCACGGCGTGGCCGGTACGCTCCATACGCACGGGGATGGAGACAACCGTGCTGGTACTAGGCTGGCTATTGGGCGGTCCGGTAGGCTTGGGCACGCTTGTGTTGTCCATAGGCTTAGGTCCTGCAATAGAGCTCTTTTTTGAGTTCTTCAGGCTACTCACTACTAAGAGCGAACTTGCTAGCACTGTCATGCATGTGCCGGTGGCAAGGGCAAAACCCCCTCTCTAGCTTAGATACCCTCAGGAGAAAGGAACGATTACAGAATGCGTAAGACCAAAATCGTCTGTACTATCGGACCCGCGAGCTCGGAAAAACCCATGCTGCAAAGCTTGATCCGCGCAGGCATGGACATCGCAAGGCTTAATTTCTCACATGGCACACATGACGAACACTTAGTTAGGCTCAGGGCAATCCGCGAGGCAGCAGAGCTCGAGGGCAAGTACATAGCTATCATGCTCGATACTAAGGGGCCGGAAATCCGTATCGGCACTTTTGCCGACGGGCCGATAACCCTGTCTGCGGGGGATTCGTTTACGCTGACAACTAGGCCCGTCGCGGGCACCGCCGAGCAGGTCAGCGTAACGTACCAAGGGTTACCGCAAGATGTGCGCACGGGAGACCGCCTCCTGCTTGACGATGGCTTGCTTGAGTTTAGAGTGGAAAGCACGACCGAGAGTGAAGTGCACTGCCGTGTCGTGGTAGGGGGCCCGCTTAGCAACCGCAAGGGGCTTAATGTCCCCGGCAAACGCGTTAACTTGCCCGCAATTTCACCGCAAGACGAAGCGGACCTGCGCTTTGGCGTTATGCACGGCGTAGACCTGATTGCGGCCTCGTTTATGCGCACCGCTGCTGACGTGTTGGCCGTACGCAAATGCCTTGAGTCGTGCGGCGGGAATGTACCGATCATCGCAAAAATCGAGAACAAAGAGGGCGTAGACAACCTCGATGCCATTCTTAAAGTCGCGGACGGGTTCATGGTCGCGCGGGGCGACATGGGCGTTGAGTTCCCGGCGGAGGAAGTTCCTCTTATCCAGAAGCAGATGATCCGGAAGGGGAACGCCGCAGGCAAGCCCGTGATTACGGCCACGCAAATGCTTGACTCCATGATTCGCAATCCCCGCCCGACGAGGGCAGAAGCCAGCGATGTCGCCAACGCAGTGTTTGACGGAACCGATGCGATTATGCTCTCCGGCGAAACCGCAAGTGGTAAGTACCCACTCGAGTCGGTCGTAACCATGGCCCGCATCGCCACCCGCACCGAACAAGCGCTTACCTACAATACGGAGCACGGTCACGGCTACCAAGCTGCTGCCACAGTCACCGACGCCATTAGCCATGCTACCGTGCAAGCAGCATCGCAACTGGAGGCAGCTGCCATTATTACGTCAACGCAGTCTGGCTGGACCGCGAGAATGGTCGCCAAGTACCGCCCTAAAGCCCCCATCATTGCGGTCACCACCCAAGAGGTAACGGCGCGGCGCCTAAATCTTTTGTGGGGGGTCTACCCGGTTTTGGGTGAAACCATTGCTACCACAGACGAGATGATGGACGAAGCGGTCAAACGTTCGCTGCAGGCAGGCCTAATTAAGAACGGCGACTTGGTTGTTATTACTGCCGGTGTTCCCGTGGGCGTACCGGGCACTACTAACTTAATCAAAATCCATATCGTCGGAGATGTGTTAGCGCGCGGCATCGGCATTGGCGCGCTTAACGCCGAGGGCCGGGTTTGCATAGCCAAGAATGCGGCGGAAGCCGAAGCCAAGCTTATGGATGGGGATATCCTCGTAACTGCAACGACTGACCGTGAGTATATGAGTGTGCTGCCTAAGGCGGCAGGCATAGTCGCTGAGGAAAGCGGACTGACCTCACACGCGGCCATCGTGGGACTAAACTTAAACAAAGCCACCATCATTGGCGTGGCCGGCGCAACCCAGATTCTTAAGGACGGTCAGCTCGTCACTCTCGACGGCAGTCGCGGACTCATCTACAAGGGACACGCGCAGGTGAAGTGACGTCCCTTTATCGGCGCTGGCAAAACTCACGCGCTAGCAACACGGCCTGCTCGCGGCTCGTCAAGTTGCCCATGGCCGCCTGCTCGCTGAGATAGTCCATTGTCTCGCCTATCCATCTACCTGGGGGCAGCAACAGTTCACACATTAGTTCGGGCGCAGTAATTGGGAGCTCGGGCCGAATTACCTCTAGCTTCTTAAAAACCCAAACCTCAAGGAAGGTCTCTGCCGCACGCACAATTCTTCCGTAGTTTTGCTCGTGTTGTGCTTGCTCCCCTTTGCCAAGAAAATCGGCCACCGCAAAGAGGGCCAGCGGTACGCTTGCCTCACCGTAGCGCCGTGCTATGCGGTATAGGTGCCCGTTATGCAGGCGGGGTAGCCGCGCCAACTGGCCTAAGTACATGTGCCACCGCACAAAGCGAGCCAGTGCTTTGGCTTCGGCTTGCGGTAGCTTGAGCCGCCCTGACACAGCCGACACCATCTCCTGCCCAACCTGTTCGTGGCGATAGAAAGTGGTCCTGCCGTCCTCTTGTAAGGCTTGAGTCGGCGGTTTTCCTATGTCATGCAATAGCGCGCCTAACTTACAGACGGCCTGCATATGGAAATCAAGCTCCGCTAGTTCTGCCTGAACGCGACTCCTGAGCTTCGCAGAAAGGAAATCGGGGGAGTGCCAAACTTGGACATAAAAGCGAAACGCTTGCCGGGAGTGCTCGTACACGCAGTAGCTGTGGTAGCGGTTCTGCGTGACACCTTTCTCTCTGGATAGTTCCGGCAACAGCGCGTCCCATACACCTGCGGTGTCCAGCCAATCAAGCACCAGCGGCGCGGAATGCGCGTTTAGGATGCGTGCCAGCTCGGCCCAGATTCGCTCCCCAGCGCATTCTTTGAGCAAGAAACTGGTCTTTGCGGCCTGCAGCGAGAGCTCGGCAGTCGGCGTAAGCCCATATTCTGCCATCAAGCGTGCGGCACGTAGGATGCGCACAGCGTCGTTTTGCAGGGCAAGGTCATGTGTGGGGGACAGCAGCTTCTCCTTGAGATGAGCCTTGCCGCCGTAAGGGTCGTGTACTTTGTCTAGGCGGCGGTCTAGATAGTCGCCGAGAGAAAGGGCCATGGAGTTTACCGTAAAGTCGCGCTGCGCGAGGTTCTCCGCCAACTCGCCTGATAGCGGCGATATGTCACAAGTTGCCCCATTAAGGACGAATCTAAAAAACCCTCGCTCCGCGCTGAGCGGAAAGGGCGATCGCCCAAGGACTTGCTCCATCTCAACTAATGCGTCATGGAAGCAGTGGGTGGGCAGCAAAAGGTCGATGTCAGGGCTATCCTGTTCTCGCCCTAAGAAAAGATCCCGTACTGCCCCACCGACGACTAATATGTCCGTCAAGCGGCTCAATTGCCGCAGTTGCTCGAGCATGACTCCCCACTCCCATTCCTAGTCTAAGGAAACTATAATCTGGGCAGACTCCAGCTGAGAGTAGTCAGAGGAGGGGTCTGCCATAAACCTACGCACTAAAGGTTACACGCTAGTTGAGCTGCTAGTAGTAGTTAGCATCATCGCCGTTGTTTCCGCCCTAGTCGTGACGCGCATACTGCCTGCGGCTGCGGGAACTAGCGATATGCGGGGTAGCCTCATGGACCGGGAGTGGGAGGCGTCCGCATGTAGATTTAATCAGAACATCGTGCAGAATGCAACCGAGTACTTTGCCGTTATGTATGGCCACTACCCCGCTACCGTAGCAGACCTGTTTCCGCAATTTCTTGACCGTATCCCGCGCTGCCCCGCCCACGATATAGAGTATCATTACGACCATCACCACCTCGTAGCATGCCCCTTTCACCCGTAGGGGGACAGGGGGAGGAACAGGGTCGAGTAAGCAAGGCGCATCACTGCGCCTGCTTCTCACAGATCCGGACGTGCCCTATTAAGGCATCCGGCTCTTCACAACAACATTCGCAGGGGTCAGGAGAGAAAGATGCTGACCCGGATGGTCGCCGGGGCTAGGCGATACTTAGTCATTAGGTGTGCGAACTTCAGGAAGTTGCATGGCTTGCCCTGCCGCCTCCTATCCTGACTTTTGCAGTTCCCGCAAAAATTTAGGCCGCTAGGTCCTTGTGCAGCAAGAGGCTTGCGGCTTTTTTGCTCTACAATTAGTTGTTGCAGAACAAGGCCTTTTTCGAGGCCCCTAAAATCTTTTTGATGTCGCCTAAGCTGAGATACTTGCGGCTTAGGTCTATTCCTAGGGTCGAGGAAACCGCTCGGGTGATCTCGTCGGCGTGGTCAAAGACATACCAGTTTTCTTCTAACCGACTGCCGGAAGCTTTGTTGAGGCTCTCTACTAGCTTGGCGATTGTGTATTTGTTGCCTAAGCCTTGCGCTAACAGGCGGGCGATCACCAGCGCGACGAAACAGATCAGGAAATGTGCCTGTATGTGGTCATGGCGAGATAGATATACAGGACGTGCTTCCAGGTCGCTTTTGGTGACCTTGAACGCCTCTTCGATGCGCCATAAACCACGGTAGATGTCGACGATCTCTGTGGCACTCTTTTGCCACTCGCTGGTGACGATAGCGTAATAGCCGTCGAACTTTTCTTCCTCACGCAGCTTGTCCTCATCGAAGAAGGGCTTCTGCTTAGTGGTCACTATCTCACCGGTCGTGGGGTCGAAACACAGGTTCTTCAAGTACTTTGCCGCACCGTAGGAAGTGGCCTTGTTGTAGCGTGACGGGCTTTTAACTAGATCGCGGGCCTTTTGGAGAGCTGGCGCACGGTCGGCTTTGGCTTTACGGTCATAGTCGGCGCTGTAAAACACCACGTGTTTCTCATCAACCCGCAACTTGGTTCTCCCGCCTTGGGCGTTGCTTACGGCAATTTCACGTGGGTAGAGCCTAGACTTAATCTTGTAGCCATCACCTGCTTCTGTATAACCTTCGCTGTTTAGCACATAATCCTTGATCTCTTTGCTACCGCCGCGTATGGTCTGCGACAAGACATAGCCATCCCCGCGTGCTAGGCAAAACGCTATATTGTCCGCGGTGTTAATTCCTTTGTCCGCAACCACGATGATCCGCGATAGACATCGTCTAGCGAAAAGTCCGTGTTCTCAAAGTAGCGTTCTTTTTCTTCGTAGGTCTTT
>QLUB01000055.1 GCA_018725205.1 candidate division NPL-UPA2 bacterium | reverse complement strand
CTTTGGCCGTGCCGAGGGGGCCCTGCCGGGCGGCGACGACATTGGCCCCCGCCCGATTGATCAGCACCTTAAAGGATTCCGCGCGTTAGGTGCGGAGGCGCATATCGAGCACGGCTCCATTAAGCTCTCCGCCCGGAAGCTCTCCGGCAATTCCGTTTACATGGATGTAGCCAGCGTGGGGGCGACCATTAACACCATGCTCAGCGCGGTGCTGACTGAGGGGCAGACCACTATCGTCAACGCCTACCAAGCGCCATGGATTATTGACCTCTCGAACATGCTTAACGCCATGGGCGCGCGCGTTTTTGGGCCGGGCACGGAGACTATTCGCATACAGGGAGTCAAGCGGCTGCATGGCTGCCAGCACAGCATAATACCTGACCAGAGTGAAGCGGCGACGCTGATGATTGCCGCCACCCTGACCGGTGGCGACGTAAAGCTTTACAATGTTATTCCCCTGCACCTTGACGCAGTGATTGCCAAATTGCGGGAGACGGGTGCTGTGGTCGTAGCGGGTGAAGACACTGTGCGCGTTATCGGGCCTCTGCGCCCGAGTGCCGTTAACGTCAAGACCTTGCCGTATCCAGGGTTCTTTACAGACTTTCAGGCCCCGATGAGTACATTGCTTACCGTAGCAGAGGGGACAAGCATAGTAACCGAAACCATTTGGGACGAGCGCTTTAAGCACCTCGAGGAACTCACTAAGATGGGCGCGTCCGTACGCATTGAGGGGCGCAGCGCTATAATTGAGGGTGTGGATTGCTTGACGAGCGCGGAGGTAAGAGGCGGGGATCTCAGGGCGAGCGCGTCGTTGGTGCTGGCGGGTATGGTGGCGGAGGGGGAGACATTAGTGCATGGCATAGACCACATGGACCGCGGGTACGAGAGGCTAGACCTTAAACTGGCTAAGCTCGGGGCTTTGGTAGAGCGAGTCTAGACTACCAGAGGCATAATCCCAAAAAAAATGGGGTGGTGAGTGGTGGTGCGAACGAAGCGCGAGGGGTTTTTCCGCCATGTTCCCTTAGGAGCCGTAACCATTCTAGCGGGGTCCTTACTGGCCGTGTGGGTGCTTAACGCGCCTTCGCTTAGCCTTGAGACGGTGGTCGCTGTCAGTACGCTAGTCGCTGCGGGATACTACGGTTTAACGGGGGCGGCAGCTGTGCTTGCCGTTTACGCTCTGCCGTCGGTCGTTTTGCTTATGCTGGCGCAGGCACCGTGGCCTGAGTGGGCCCTGCTTGCAGCTGAGACCGTAGCGATAGCCGCCGGTGCCTATATAGTTCAGTCGCTTACGCTTTACATCTGGCGGCAGTTGCGCGTGGCCCGCGGTCGTCAGCACGTCTTGCGCCGTGAGCTAAGGAGCATGCGCCGAATTATGGAATCTAGTTCGGGCATAACCGCTGCCGTGGGGACTAGCCATGAAGTGCTGGATGCCGCGCTGCAGCAACTGATGAAGTTGCCGTCTGCCGTCGGCGCGGCATGGGTGATGGGCGGCGAAAGAGAAGAGCACGGCACAACCGCTCATTGGCCACTGCAGTGCATGGGGTGCTTGCGGGAAGTGAGCGAGGCAAAACCAACGCTCGCGTCTTACAGCTCACCGTTTAACATTTTGGTAGTCTCCTTCTGCAGCGATGACGCAGGCTGCGGAGCCCTAGCGGTTGCGGTGCGCGGCCCTAGGCGCCGTTATCGCGCCACTTTGCGAACCCTTGAATACATAGCCGCGAGCGTGTCCACGGCGCTCACCAAAAGTCGCGCACTTGAAATGCAGCGCACGCAAACCGGGTACCTAAAGATGCTGAATGATCTTGGTCGTCGCTTTGCCGCGAACCTCTCGCTTGAGGACTTGTTTGACGCCATGTACGCAGAGACAAATCGGGTAATGGATGCCGGTGCGTTTTTCGTCGCGCTGTATCACAAGGAAAGCGAGAAGGTGGAGCTGCGTTATATCTATGATGACGGGGGAAGATATCCGCCCGTGACTTTTGCACTTAATGAGGGGCCTACTTCCCGCGCCATCATCACTAAAGCTCCTGTGTTGTACAGCAGCGACAGCCGCGCTATCCCCGGGGTGCAGATGTACGGCAATTTAGAGCGCGCCGTGCAGAGTGTGCTGGTAGTGCCGATTATGCTGCAGGACGAAGTAATTGGGGCTATTTCCGCCCAAAGCTATCAAACAGAAGCTTTTGCGAACGAGCACGTTCAGCTCTTGTCTACTATTGCCACCCAAGCAGCCATCGCTCTGGACAACGCCCAGCTCTATGAGCGCACGCTGCAATTGGCTAGGACGGACAGCATGACCGGCCTCCCTAACGCGCGGGTATTTCACGAGTCCATCACAAGATTGGTGGCGCAGGCGGCTGAACAGACAGCTTCTATTTCCCTGTTAATGCTAGATTCCGACAGCTTAAAGCACATCAATGACCGCTTTAGTCATATGGAGGGCGATGACTATCTCCGTCGGCTCGCTGAAACCATCCGCGACAGCGTGCGCACCGGTGACATCGTAGCGCGGTATGGCGGTGACGAGTTTGCCGTGCTCCTGCCTAATACTCTGCCGGAAGAAGCGCGTGTTATTGCCCTGCGCGTTCTGCAGGCGATACGTCAACTTGAGTATCGCGTCGGGGTGGCGACGATTCAAACTACGGCTAGTGCCGGTATTGCTTCCTATCCAAAGGACGCGGTTAATGCCGAAGGGCTATTGCGCGCTGCGGATGCCGCTATGTACCGCGCCAAGCAGGCGGGCAAAGACAGGGTCTACTGCGTAGGTGACGACACCGGACATGCGGTAGGAGCGTAAAGCTACCTGCGTCGCGCTTTACCGGTCAGCTCGACAATGTCGATAGCAACGACCACAACCTTCGCGGCGTCGAGAGCGCCGGCAGGCACAAATTCCTGGGTGGCGTGCTTCTCGGTAAGCGCATTAAGCGCGGCAATTTTTTCGCCTGTATCGTCCACTACCCGAGCGACACCTGTGGCGAGGGCGCTACGGTAGTACGTTCCGTAGTCACAGGCTGCTTCCCCTTCCTTAATGCCGTCCAAGAACGATACTGCCACACAGCAGCGGGGATTGCGACTGATCATATCAAGCTTGCGCCCCGCTTTGGCGCAGTGAAAGTACAGGGTATTGCCCTGCACCACAAAGTGGAGCGGCACAGCGTAGGGTTCGTTGTCGTTAGCTAGCGCTAGGAACCCCACCTCTGCGCGCGCGAGGGAGTCTAGCGCTTCTTTGGGAGTGACAGTGCGGTCGCTTCTGCGTGGGAGAGTAGACATGTGAGAGACCTCCTTTTTCGCTATCCGCTATCCGCTTTCCGCTATCCGCCACGTGCTATCCGCCATGTGCCATGTGCCATGTGCTATGTGCTATGTGCTATCCGCCATGTGCTATGTGCTATGTGCTAAGTGCTAAGTGCTATGTGCTAAGTGCTATGTGCCATGTGCCATGTGCTAAGTGCCAAGTGCCATGTGCTAAGTGCCACAAGCAAAAGTAAGGAGGAACACCATTGCAGAATGACGTTTTCCGCATCAACCAGCAAGCCTTTGCCGAAGTTACAGAGTTTCTTGCCAGACCTGACAACAAGCTGATTAACGCCCTGACCCGCGTAGTGCACAAGTACGGCACTCCACAGGAAATTAATGCGCGCGCCGAGCAAGCGAAGCACTTGCCTAACCTGCTAAAGAGGCTTGAGAACATAAGCTCTCCCTACCGCGCCGATTTAGAGTGGTTGATGCAGGAGCGGGATAGAGGGGCGTTTGTGCCGCTGTCGACATACCGCCGCCAAATACTCGGTGAGAAAGCCGACCGCATGTACTTTGACGAAGGGCATGCGGTGACGCTCGAGATTAGCGCTCTCCAGTACTTTCCCTGGCTGATTACGGAAGCTAAGCAGGCTATCGAGCGGCAAGAGATTATGCCGGGGCGCTACATACGCGTACGCAAAATGAAGGAGCAGGAAGCCGACCAAGGGGATACACTAGCGATTGCCGCCGCGATGCAGATTGTGGGCGCGAGCTATGTGGAGACACTTGACACTAAAGGTACCGATGGCTCAAATGTTCACTTGGGCGGCCCAAGTACCATTACCGGCTACTTTGGCGGCATCGGACAGCCAAACGACTACGCACTTAAATGGGTCGACGAGTGCCTCTACTATTATACCAATTACGGCATCAGTCAAGTGCTGAACATTAACCCGGGCACAGTTTTTCTGGGCTATATGCTCTACAAAATGGGCATCGACATTACCTTTAAAATCTCGGTGTTTATGGGGAACGACAATCCTTATTCAGTCTTATGGACTCTGCTGATGGCCCGTCTTATGGCACGAGAGGACGGCACGACGCCGCTCGCCGGCTTTAACTTAGGCAACTCTGTCAACAACGACACCATCGAGCAGAGTTCCTACGTACGGCAAGCATTGGGCCTAGAAAGCAATGTGCGGTTAGAGCACCACATCACTGAAGCCTATAAGAGCATTGTGCGCCAGCCCTATAACCGGCGCGACGAGCTGCTTGCGCTAGCGATGACTGTACCTAATGTAGCGGCTAAACACGAAGGCGGCGACCCCGAGATAGAACTGACGCGCGAGCACACGTCGGACATCTTGGATTACTTCCGCAGCAAGGCCGAAGTAGAGGCGTCAGGCGAAATGGCTAAGCTGGAGCTTAACTACCTCGACAAACACGCTGCAGTCAACAACACCGCACGCGCCTTAACTGAGAAAGGACTTTCTTTCATTGCCGCGCGAACTCTCCACCGTATCTAGAGCTAGGGGGTGAGTAAAATGCCTAAGAAAAAGACCATTCTCGATTTGCACAAGATGAAGAAGAGCGGCGAGCAAGCCGCTTGGGTTACAGCTTACGATTTCCCCACAGCTTCCTTTGCCGAAAAGGCGGGGATGGACATGATTCTAGTCGGTGATTCTCTGGGCATGGTGGTGTTAGGGTATCATGGCACCGTGCCGGTGACGATGGAGGACTGCATTCGCCACTGCCAGGCAGTGCGCCGGGGAGCGCCGAACACATTTGTGATTGGCGACATGCCCTTTATGTCCTACCAAGTCTCGGACGAAGACGCCGTCAGGAATGCGGGGCGCTTCCTGAAAGAGGCCGAGGTAGACTGTATTAAACTCGAGGGCGGCGTGCGCGTAGCTAGCCGCATCAAGGCCATTAACGAAGCAGGCATAGTAGTGATGGGGCATATTGGGCTGACGCCACAGAGCTCTGGGCAACTAGGCGGGCACAAGGCGCAGGGGCGCGATATCAAAGGCGCGCGGGCCGTAATTAAAGACGCCTTGGCAGTCGAGGCTGCGGGCGCGCTGTGTATCTTGGTCGAGGCTGTACCCCCGGAAGTAACAGCTTTCTTGGCGCAGCGGTTAAGCATCCCGGTGTACTCCATTGGGGCCGGTCGCTGTGACGGGCAGCTCTTAATCAGCGCGGACTTGCTTGGCAAGTTCGAAGCCTTTACACCTAAGTTCGTCAAGAAGTACGCCAATGTCGCCGAGGTGGAGACGAATGCCTTTAAGGCCTATGTCGCCGATGTCAAATCAGGGGCTTTCCCGGGAGAAGAACACGTCTACCGTGTGCTTGACCCCATCGAGGAATTTAAGGCGCTGTTTGACGAGTACACCCCCAAATAGTGTGTGTCACGCAGGAACACCGCCGTGCCCTCGCGAACTTAAGCGAAGGAGGGGCGGTGTTTCTGTTTGAAGATCGCAGTGATTGGCGGGGCTAGCGCGTTTACGCCCGGTATCATTGAGGGGTTATTTGCAGAGGAAGAAGTCTTAGGGGGGGCAGAGGTCTGCCTGATGGATATTGACCGCGAGAACCTGAACGTAGTCGCCAAACTTTCGCGGTGCATGGTAGAAGCACGCGGTGCGCAGTACACCATAACCGACACTACAGTGCTGGACGAGGCTTTGACAGGCGCAAATTACGTATTGTGCCAAGTGCGCATCGGGGGCCTAGAGGCCCGCGCTCTCGACGAACAAATACCGCGTCGCCTCGATTGCATTGGACAGGAAACCACAGGCCCCGGCGGCTTCTCCTTTGCTTGGCGTTCTATTCCCTACATGCTAGAGCTAACCCGCCGCATGCAGAGTCTATGCCCTGACGCACACCTCGTGAATTACACGAACCCTACCGGGCAAGTGGCGCGCGCCGTGCTCGATAGTGGGTTTGAGAAAATAACGGCGATTTGCGACGAACCCTTTGGGATGCAAGTAGTTTTGGGACAGCTATTAAGAATCAACCCAAAGAACCTCGTCATAGATAATGTAGGGGTAAATCACTGCGGCGCAGTGACAGCAGTGCGCTTCAAGGGGCGCAATCTGCTGCCTAAGGTGCGTTCGCTCTGCGGGCCATTAAGGCTTATCCCCGGCTTTGTGGGGAGAATGGGGCGCCTTTTGCAGCGCTTTAGCGTTCTACCGTCACCCTATCTTTTGTATTATTATTTTACACCTGAAATACTAAGAGAGCAGCAGAAGATGCGGCGGACGCGAGCGCAAGAACTCATGCTCAGGCTGCCTGCGATTTATGGCCACTACCGTGAACAAGCGGAACAGCCAACTCCGCGCTTGCGCCTGCGGCGTGGCATGGCCGGGCACGGTGACTTAGCCGTGCAAGTAATCGCGAGCATACAAGCTTCGCGGGACGACCGTCTGGTAGTTAACGGGCGCAATGGTGGAGTAGTAAAGTGGCTGCCGGCAGAGGCTATTGTCGAAGTACCTAGTCACGTAAGTAGCGAGGGAGCACGGTTGTTGCCGGTACCGGAGGAACTCGACGCCGCGCTTAGGGAGCTCATCTCGCGCGTGGAGCGAGCCGAAGCCATGAATGTACTGGCCGCAGTGAAAGGGGATCGCCAGCACGCTGTTGAAGCCATGCGCCTGCACCCGCTGGTGCCAAACACCCAGACGGCGCAGCTTTTGGTTGCCGACCTTTTGGAGGCACATCGACGCCATCTGCCACAGTTCTGACGGTTACAGGAGGTTACTATGGGGCACTTCGCAGCACTTGAATTGCATCTACGGCAGGACCCCGGACAGAGAGGGTTAGCGCAAGAACATAGCCCGGGGACCTTAGCCTTAGCGGCAGAGCGGCTATTAACGGCTGGTACTGTCGTTATCGCCACAGGGTTTTACATTCCGTCTGCACAAGCGGTAGAAAGCGATGGTCCGCCGGGAGCAGCTTTTCTTGCTCGCGCCTTGGAGCATCTAGGGAAGGCTGTAGTCATCCTTTGCGCCGAGAGCGCACTGCAGGCGATGGAAGTATGCCGGGGAAGTCTTGGTCTGCGCTGCGAGATTGTGTCTTTACAGCCAGGCATGGTTTCGGTAGACCTCTGGCACAACTATCCTTGTCAAGTGTTTGTGGCTCTAGAGTACCCGGGACAAGGCAGTGACGGCAAGTGTCGCAATATGCGCGGGGTAGATATTTCGCCCTTTGTGCCGATGCTGGATAAGGCTTTGGCTGAGGCACAGGCGCTAGGCATTTTTACCATAGCGATTGGTGACGGCGGCAATGAACTTGGTTGTGGGAGAGCCGGGCGCCGTATCCCCGCTCCCGCAAATGGCGCATCTATCGCGGCCGTTAGCGACGCTCGCGCCATAGTCTGCGCGGGCGTAAGCAACTGGGGCGCATACGCGCTGATTGCCGCACTGTCAGTCCTGCAGAGCGAGAATTTCCTGCCTGCGGCAGCAGAGGAGCAGGCCCTGCTGCAGAGCCTGTGCGAAGTAGGGGTAGTTGACGGCTGTACGGCGCGCCGAGAACCGACGGTAGATGGCTTGTCTGCCGAGGTGTGTGCCGCGTTTTTACGCGAGCTTAACGCTTTGACCGCGCAATATCTAGAATCACAAGCGACTGCCGCCCCCACATCTTTCTAGGTGAGCGGCAAGAAAAGCATTTGCGTCATTCCGCACATGCGCGAGGAGGAAAATTATGCACATAGCCGACCGCATTCACAACATGCCGCAGTATCTCTTTGCCGAGATCGATCGCCTGAAATGGGAGGCGCGCGCACGCGGCGTGGACCTGATTAACCTAGGCGTTGGAGACCCCGACGTGCCCACCCCCGACTTTATAGTTGAAGCCTTTGTGGACATAGTGCGCCACAAAACCGCCACGCATCAGTATCCCGAGTACGATGGTGATCCCGCCTTCCGCCGCAGTGCCGCCGCGTGGCTTAAGCAACGGTTTGGCGTAAGTGTGCATGCGGACCGCGAGCTGGTGGGGCTTATTGGCTCTAAGGAAGGCATCGCCCACTTTGCCTTAGCGGTAGCGAACCCAGGCGATGTGGTACTGGTGCCCAACCCCGCCTATCCCGTGTATGAGATGGCGGCTGTCTTAGCTAATGCCGAGCCATATCCTATGCCGCTACTCCCTGAAAACGATTTCTTGCCGGATTTCAACTCTATCCCCGCAGACATCCTGCGGCGCGCGTCCCTAATGTACCTCAACTACCCGAATAACCCCACCGCTGCGACTGCGGAGTTACCCTTTTTCGCGCGGGCTGTCGAGTTTGCCAAGCAACACAACATTGTAATCTGTCACGATAACGCCTACTCGGAGATTACTTTTGACGGGTTTGCGGCCCCGAGTATCTTGGAAGTCCCGGGCTCTATGGACTGCTGTATTGAGCTAAACTCGCTCTCCAAACCCTTTAATATGACGGGTTGGCGCGTTGCTTTTGCCTACGGCAACGAACAGCTCATTACCGCCCTGCGCAAAGTGAAGACAGCTACCGACAGCGGGCAGTTTACGGCTATTCAGTTTGCGGCCATGGAAGGCTTGGCCAATCCGACGGGGACAATCGCGCGCATGCGTAACATCTACGAAGCTCGGCGGGCGGCAGTCTTGGACGCGCTCGGTAAGATGGGGTTGCCCTGTGCTGTGCCCCGGGCCTCGCTGTACGTGTGGCTGCCTATCCCGGCCGGTTTCGCTTCATCGCAGGAGTTTGCCATGCGGCTTTTAGCCGAGCAAGGCGTTATCGTCTCGCCCGGCATAGGTTTTGGGCGATTCGGCGAGGGCTACTGGCGTATCTCGCTTACTACGCCAGACACTCGTTTAGCCCTAGGGTTGGAGCGTATCGCCAAGTTCCTGAAACGCTGATTTTACAAAGGAGGAATGTCACCATGCTGGCAAAAGCCCTGCTGGAAGATTGCATTACGGCGGCCCTTAGCACCGGGGGCGACTTCGCGGAGGTCTTTGTTGAAGACCGCTTCAGTAACACCTTAGCTCTGGTCGGAGGGAAAGTCGACAGCAGCGTATCGGGGCGAGAATACGGGATAGGCATACGCATTGTTCAGGGCACGAACTGTGTCTACGCCTACACGAACGACGGCAGCCGCGAGAGCCTCTTGCGAGTTGCCAAAGCGGCGGCGGAGGCGCTGCCGGGTGTAAGCGGAACCCGATGCTTGAACTTGCTAAAGGGAGCGTTGCCCCAAGTAAATCTGATCCATGCCCTTCCGCACACAATTGACAAACAGCGCAAAGTAGCTTTAATGACGCGTGCCTATCAAATAGCCAAAGAGTATGACCCCATTATTTCGCAGGTTTCGGTGCGCTACTTTGACGAGGACCAACATGTGCAAATCGCCAATTCCAGCGGCCTCCTAGTTGAAGATCGCCGTGTGCGCACCCGCACAAGTATTACGGCTATTGCCTCTAAGGGCGCCGAAAAGCAGTCCGGCACCTATGCGCCCGGGGCCCACATGGGGTTTGAGTTTTACGACAAGATTGACATCGATACTTACGCGCGCGAGGCGGCACGTATTGCCAGCACCATGATTCACGCCGATTATGCGCCAAGCGGCCGCATGCCCGTGATTATCGACAATGAGTTTGGCGGCGTAATCTTCCACGAGGCTTGTGGCCACAGCCTGGAAGCGACTTCGGTAGCCAAGAAAACCTCTGTGTTTGCCGACAAAATAGGTGAGAAGATTGCTTCGGAAGCGGTCAGCGCCGTAGATGACGGCACGATTCCCAATGCTTGGGGTAGCCTTAACGTGGATGACGAGGGGCACCCCACGCGGCGAAATCTGCTGATTGAAAACGGCATCCTCAGGGGTTATCTCGTTGACATGCTAAACGGCCGGCGGATGCAGGCGAAGGCTACGGGCAATTCCCGCCGCCAGTC
Organism: candidate division NPL-UPA2 bacterium; assembly: GCA_018725205.1. Lineage (GTDB taxonomy): Bacteria > Bacillota > UBA994 > UBA994 > UBA994 > UBA994. The sequence continues at coordinate 1,974 of QLUB01000055.1, read as the reverse complement.
CTATAAGTTCGCGCCCACTTCGCGCATGACGAACACCTTCATCTTACCGGGCCCCTATTCCAAAGACGAAATTATCGCCAACACTGAGTACGGGTTGTTTGCCAGATACATGGGTGGCGGCTCGGTTAATCCCGCGACAGGTGAGTTTAACTTCGCGGTCAACGAAGCGTACATGGTGCGAAACGGCAAGGTTATGGAGCCGGTGCGGGGTGCTAGCTTGATTGGCAAGGGATCAGAGATATTAATGCGCATTGACATGGTAGCCAATAACCTCGCCTGTGGGCAAGGCATGTGCGGCTCACTGAGCGGCAGTGTTCCGACGGACGTAGGTCAGCCTACCCTTCGCGTATCAGAGATTACCGTCGGCGGACGAAAGGGGGACAAATAAGTGGATGTACAGAGCTTTGCGCAAGCGCTCTTCACACGCGGCCGCACCATGGGCTTTAGGGATATGGAGGTCTACGCATCTTCGCGCAATCAGTTTCGCGTAGGTGTTTTCAAGACAGAAATTGACAGCTACACCCTAGCGGAATCCCGCGGCCTGATGTTCCGTGGTCTGATTAACGGCAAGATGGGATACTCCTTCACCGAGAACTTTGCTGACGAGGGGCTAGAGACGCTGCTTAAGGATGCTTTGGAGAATGCGGCAATCATGGACGGCGACGCAGGCGAGGAAATTTTTGCGGGGGCAGCGCCGGACAACTACACGCACATTGATGCCTTTAGCGAGTCTTTACCGGAAGTTCCCGCCGGTGAAAAAATAGCTTGGGTTAAGGCGGTAGAAGGACAGGCCTACGCGCTGGATAACCGGGTCTTCACGGCGCAAGTAAGCGTAGGTGACACCTTTGGGGAAACGCTGATTATGAACTCACATGGTCTCAAGTTAAGCCACCGGGATAATTTCGCCGCCGGGTACATATCGGCAGTCGTTAAAGAGGGGGCGGACACCAAGCAGTCCTATGCCTTTGTGGCGGCCCGCGACTTTACGCGTTTTGACGCGGCGAAACTGGCCAAGGAAGCTGTAGAAGAAGCGCTGTCGCTCCTAGGTGCGGAGCCGGTGCCGTCTGGCAGCTACCCCGTGGTACTGCGCAAAGACGTCGCGCTCACCTTCTTGTCGACGTTTGCCTCATCCTTCTCGGCTGACGCGGCGCAAAAAGGGATGTCGCTCTTGAAGGGTAAGGTTAACGAGCGCATTATGAGCGAAATAGTCACCATCATCGATGACCCACATCTAGCAGAGCGTCCGAACGCCTCCCCCTTTGATGCCGAGGGCTTCCCCACGCGCAAGAAAGCAGTAGTAGAAGGGGGCGTACTCACTACTTTGCTCCACAACCAAAAGACCGCCAAAAAAGAAGGCGTAATGTCCACCGGCAACGCGCATAAAGCTGCCTACAATGCACCCGTAGGTGTTGCGCACAGTAATTTTTACATTGTGCCGGGGCAGAACTGCTACCAGGCGCTGCTTACACAAATGGGCGATGGCTTAATCATCACCAGTATCCAAGGCACCCATGCCGGGGCTAACCCGGTCTCGGGCGACTTCTCGCTCTCGGCCTACGGATACTTAGTTAAGGGTGGCCAAGTTGTTCGTCCAGTGAACCAGATTACCATCGCGGGCAATTTCTTTACTATGCTTTGTGACGTGCGAGCGGTCGGCGACGATCTTGATTTCGGCGTGGGTGCGATTGGCGCGCCGTCGCTGTTTATTGGGTCGTTAGCTGTCGCCGGGACTTAGAGGGCGGGAATCCACCTGTGTGGAAGCTGTGGCAGAACACTAAGTCGCTCACCTATCTCGCGCTTCTCACCGTTTTTGTAAGCAACTTCAGTTTCTTTCCCTTTGGGACCGGGTTTAGGTTTAGCCTAGCGGTGAGTGTGTTTTGTTTTTATCTCTTCCGCTTTCCGCTAAGTGCCAAGTGCCATGTGCCAAGTGCCAAGTGCCAAGTGCCATGTGCTATGTGCCATGCGCCATGTGCC
>QLUB01000054.1 GCA_018725205.1 candidate division NPL-UPA2 bacterium | reverse complement strand
AGGTTTAAGCGTAGGCAGGGGAGGTAGCGAGCCGCAAGCGAAAGCTAAAGGTATTGAGCCCCGTAAGTCTAACTGGGAAGGCCGATGTGTTGGGACGCATAGCAGGCACAGGGATGCGCCTCGCTGATTCGACCGGTGTTGTCAAAGTTAACGTCCCCGGTGTTGCGGCTGCAGCGCGCGGATGACAGCAATCATCAAAGTGGCCACTAAACCCCCGGCTAGACCGTTATTGTAGAGATTCATCCCCCCGTGCATGACTCCGACGTGCATTACCATACTCAGATGCAGAAACCCTGCCACTAAGCCGACTAGGGGGCCGAAACTGCCCGCAATGGGAGCTAGGGTGGTGCCAAACAGAGCCGCTAATTGAGGGCCAGGCTGTGAGGCCTCAGGTACTAAGATTAAGCAGGCAATCCACACCCCTGCCATGACAGGCAGCGAGTTCTTCAGATGCTTGCCAAAAGCGGCAAACCCCACTATTGTGAGTACGCCTCCGAGAGTCGGTCCATTCACGTCGCCACCGACTAGCCGTAGATATAACAGACTCACTAATCCCATCAGGCCCATATTAATAAATGTTGTAGGGAAGCCTGCCAGAGCAGTAAAATCACTGATTAAGACGCCACTTTGCATATGCAGCTGCCGAACACCGCTCCATGTCCCCTTAAGCAGTAGCCCGACCAGCACCATGGACGCACAATAAACTAAGAAAGCCACAAACATCGCGTTAGAGTGCTCTGTGCTCCAGTGCATCACCGGCACGGAAGTATGCCCGACTGTTCTCAGTAGGGCCATGGCTAGGGTGCCGAGAATTCCGGCTGTAAAACCTATATTATAGAGGTTATGTCCTTGGTGAGTTGGTAGCAGGTGGGAAGCTAAAGCCGGCATAATAAAGCCTGCTGCAAGTCCTGCGGCAAGACCTGCGTATAATGGCAGCCCAAAACCGAAAGCCATTTGGCTCACAAGTGGAGCAATGGCTGTACCAAACATCGCCGGGCCCAAACAGGTCTTAAATGGCGTGTTCTTAACGCGGCTGAAAACATACACGCCAACGATGATCGGCAGGATGTTGAGTGGATTCTTGCCAAACAATGCGAATCCGGCCAGCGTAAAGATTCCGGCGATACCCCCTCCCGCTAGGGAGGCGCCACTAAAGCGAACCAACAGCAGCCCTAAGAGTCCCACCAAGCCAGCGTTAACCAGCGCCGCGCCGGGCCCTCCGATGACCATGTAATCGCTCAGCAGAAGGCTTGGAGACTGCAGTATCCGCACTAGGCCTTCGCTAATACTGTAAGCACTAGGCCAGACGGTTCCCATTACAATGAGCGCCAACATGTAAAACAGCATAATTCCTTGCCACGTGAGCTGTGAATCAAACACAGCAGGAGACTTAGACTGCATCATCCGAGCTGCACCCTCTCAACATCATTATTTGATGCCTTCCCGATTTTATTGGCGTAGTTTGAGTTTGTCAACCAAAACAAAATGTAACGTGGTAGAATCAAATGAAACTCGTAGAGGAGGCCAAACTATGAACAAGCACATCAAGGTCATTGCTCCGGGAACTGTTAAGGCTACGGCACAAAAAGAAGCCTGCAAGGAGTGTCAGACTTCGTGTCAATCCGCATGCAAGACCTCTTGCACCGTCGGTAACCAGGTTTGCCAGAACCGCTAATCCGAACGAATGCATGTCTTTAAGTTCGGCGGCAAAACTTTAGCTCTCGACCCAATCACCGGCACGCTGCTAGAGGTAGACGATTTGGCGGGCGAGGTCCTTAAACTGTGGCACCATCTGACCCCCGCGGAAATAACTGCCGCGCTGTCTGATCGTTACTCTGTATGTGACCTAACTGAGGCCCTCTCCGAGGTCGAGGAGTTAGCTGCCGCAGGTCTACTTGATGCCATTATGCCGCCGGAACCTGTCCCGACTGACGCAAGTGTGGGGCAGATTAAGGCTTTGTGCCTGCATGTCGCCCACGACTGCAACTTGCGCTGTCGCTACTGTTTCGCGGGTACGGGCGATTTTGGCTATGAGCGCACGATTATGGATACTGCAACCGGGCGAGCCGCGATTGACTTCTTGCTCAGGTCATCAGGGCCTCGGCGGAATCTCGAAGTGGACTTTTTTGGCGGCGAGCCGCTGCTCAATTTCCCTGTAGTGCGCGATATTGTGGCCTACGGTGAAGAACAAGCGGCGAAACTTGGCAAAGTTATCCGCTTCACATTGACTACTAATGCCACTCTGCTAAACGATGCCGTCATCGAATTCCTTAACGACAAGCAGATGGCGGTAGTCTTAAGTCTTGACGGGCGCGAAGCAGTCAATGACCGTATGCGCCCCTTAGCCGATGGAGCGGGGAGCTACAGCGCGGTGAGTCAAGCGGTGCGTGAGTTTGTCGAGCGCCGCAGTGGGAAGAACTACTATGTGCGCGGCACTTACACCGCGCACAACCTTGATTTTGCCACCGACGTCATGCATCTCTACAATTTAGGGTTGCGTGAGTTGTCGATTGAGCCTGTGGTAGGCGGGGCGGGAGAGTCCTACACACTTACGCAGGATCATCTCGCCGCTCTGTGTAGGGAGTACGAGCGATTGGCAGACTTTTACCTTGCCAAACGGGACGAGGGTGACCCCTTCAACTTTTTTCACTTTAACATGGCGACCTACGGCGGACCTTGCTTTGGCAAGCGCGTAAGCGGCTGTGGGGCGGGTTGTGATTACTTGGCCGTTACTCCTGCGGGAGACTTATACCCCTGCCACCAGTTCGTGGGGCAGCAGGAGTTTGCCATGGGCACAGTTTTTGCTGGCGTTACAGCTCCTAGCTTAGTCAACGAATTTAGCAGGGCCAATCTCTATCGTAAACCAGAGTGCCTGCGCTGCTTCGCGAAATTCTTCTGCAGTGGTGGGTGTCATGCGCATGCTTATCACAGTAACGGCACCATTTTGCAGCCGGATGCGCTCCATTGCGAGCTACAGAAGAAGCGTATCGAAATTGCGCTGGGGATAAGCGCCTTTAGGAGTGTTCAGTGACGCGTTCCACAGCGCGGTGTCCAAGCCCCACCGCCACGTCGCTTAAGTCCATTAAGCCAATGCCAATTAACACTGCTACTGCAAGGTTTTCGTTGCAGTAGGCGATGCCGATTTTGCCGGCGATGTTTAGCCCTACGGCTTTAGGCATGACCTGTGCGAGAGCCTCGCGCGTAGCACCAACGACCGCTCCCGAGTCGGCAAACGAGCCACAGATAATACCATCTGTTTTTGAAATTTCCAGCGCTGAAGCAATCCACTGCTGAATCGAAGGGATAAAATCCCCGGAAATAGAAAAAGCAGTGGCGGTGATGCCTGAGCGTCGAAATCCCATTTTTGCGCTGGTTTCTTCGCTCTTGTTTTGCGTCAAACTAATAGCGAGCGCAGCGCGGGCGACGTCAATGCTTTTAATGGTATAAATGGAGATTACCCCCTTTGTGTTTTTTGGTATAGCTTCTTTTGCCACAGCTAATAATAGAAGTTTGCCCAAAATGTTGCCTACATCTCCTGCGCCGTTTGGGGAAACCTAAGAGCGAAGGGAGTTGATAAGCGTGGCTAAAGGCAGCGCGCAAAAGGCTCTTGACAACATGAAGTATGAAATAGCATCCGAGCTTGGGATTCCGGTTCACCAAGGGAGCGAGGATTACTGGGGACATGTTCCCTCCCGCGACTGCGGGGCAGTGGGCGGCCACATGGTCCGCAGGATGATTGAAATGGCGGAGCGGGCGCTTGTAAACAAACACGGCACTTACTAGGGGGCGCAAGCCCTCTTTTTTGTTCGCCTTCCTTTATCCTAACGGCCACTTTGCTAGAACTCAAGCTTTTTTGTGGCGTTGACCACAATTTGTGCGGGCAAGCGGCAGTACTTGCCGGGAACTCAGGATTCGCAGCCTTTACGCTTGCCTAGTATGCTGTGTTCAGTGGTCGGCCGACCCAAGGTAAAACAAAGGGAGGTGAAACAAATGGCTATGCGTGAAAATCAGCCTTCGCGGTTGCGCATCAGTGTACAGACTGGGTTCCTGCCCGACGGCTCGCCTGTTCTTCGCCACCGCGCTTACAATCGCATGAACGATGCCATCACCGATGCTGCAGTCTTAACGATTGGCAACGCGATTGGCAGCCTGCAGAAACATCCTGTGGTGTACGTCCATCGTATTGACGAGGCCCAGGGTGCTGCCGCTCTAAGCGTGAAGTCCGGGTTTCTTACAAATCAGCGAAAGGAGGTAGCATATGAACAAGACTTTGCAGATGGTGTTTGTCAATGAGCTCGGCAGAAATGTAACCATTTCGGTTATTGACCCGCGCGACGACGTAACGGCGCAGCAGGTGTCGGCGGTTATGTCTGACATCTTAACACACAATGCGTTTGTTTCCGCGGGCGGCAGGTTAGTAAGCGCAGCCGAGGCCCGTGTAGTAAGCCGCGGAGTAGAGCAAATCCTAGGCTAGACGCGGTAAGACTGTGAGGCGGAGGGGGCCGCATACGGCCCTCTCCGCACTATATACTAAGAAAGGAGTGGAAGTATGCATTTGTATGCCGCTTGGACTGAGGCACTAGAACAGAGATGGGTGCGAGTACTCTCGCTGCTCTGGGCCGGTTTCTACTACTTAGCCGAACCGGATGCAGCCTTCTTGGCCGTACTAATTGCCGTGCTGCTCGATCTGGTCACCAAACTAGTCAGCATCGCCGTAAACCACGGGGGAGTGACTGCGGCTATCCGCGGCGGGCATCTATCGAGCCAGAGGGCGTTTATGGGTACATTTGTTAAGCTGATTGCCTATTTTTCTCTGGGCATTTTGACGGCGCAAGTGCAACACATCGCCAACCTAGAAATAGCGTCGGTCCTCAGCAAGACAGTGGTTTTTAGCTTTCTTTTTACCGTCGAAGCGGTAAGCATCCTAGAAAACCTCGTAGCAGCCGGGCTCACCGACCTAAAGGTTCTACTCGAGGCTCTGCGTAAGAAGGAGCGGATTAGCCAGTAATTACCGCCCGATGTGACGGCAATTGAGAAAACAGCATAAAGCGCACCGCACAGTAAGCTTGCCTGAGAAACGCATGCATTTTCCCGCTACGGCGGGCTTTTTGCTTGGCGTACATATCTGCTATTATAATTGTGTAACAATTTCAATGCGCACATGCCGACAATCAACGAGTCAAAAAAAGTCAAATAATCTTTAAAGGCGAAGCAGGAATTCGCTCGCTAAACGTGAATAGCTTGATTAGTAAGATTGCTTGCATAACTGCAAGCTAGATTTAAGAGTTTCTGCGCGTGAGCGCAGAAAAGACAAACACTTGAGGAGGTGAAAAAATGGATCTGGTTAGAGGTAACATCTTTGGTTTCTATGCTTTGGTGGTGGCTTCTCTAGCAGTCGTAGTAGTGGTATGGCTGGCTAAGAAAGGCACTATCGTTCCGGTGCTCCGCCGTATCGCCGGTCTTGACGCTATGGAGGAAGCTATTGGGCGCGCCACCGAAATGGGCCGACCTATTCACTTCTCTCCCGGTATCGCCGATATCACCGGTGACACCGCTCCCCAAACTTTTGCCGGACTGGAGGTGCTTTCGCACCTTACGGGTCTTTCGGCCAAGTACGACGCTGAGCTAATCGTGAGTATCCGTATGCCTAACGTCTTCCCTCTTGCTGAGGAGGTCGTGAAACAGGGCTACTTGGCAGCGGGTAAGGCCGATATGTTCAAGGACAGTTGCGTGCGCTTCTTGTCTAGTGAACAGTTTGCCTACATCGCCGGTGTGCTCGGGATCATGCACCGCGAGAAGGTAGCGGCCAACATCATGATTGGCGGTTTCTGGGCAGAGTCTCTGCTGATGGCCGAGGGCGGTGCACACATTGGCGCCATTCAGATTGCCGGTACTGCCAACATGCCGCAAATTCCCTTCTTTATCGCTGCCTGCGACTACACCCTAATCGGCGAGGAGATCTACGCCGGTGGCGCTTACCTGTCCCAAGACAGGATTCAGCTCGGCAGTATCGCCGCGCAGGACTATCTCAAGCTGGCACTGATGGCTATGCTTTTTGTTGGCGCAGTGCTGATGACGCTCGATAACCCTTGGCTGCGCAATGTCATAGTGAGATAACAGTGCGATTAATCTCGCAAAGGAGGTGTAACAGTTGCGTAGAGAAATTCCCATTATTATTACCTTGGTAATTGGCGTGATCTTCTTGCTTGGTCCTATCGTCTCGGGAAATATTCCCTTCACTGAGGTGTCGTTTAGCGCCCTTGTGCGTACGCATCTCAGCCCGTGGACGACGATTATCGCGGCCTTTGCTTTAGGTCTGGCCTCAGTCAACCTGCTGCGCATTCACGGGAACACTATTTCCCGCAAACGCACAGGTTGGATCTACAGCGCCATTCTTATCGTCACCATGGTTTTCTTTGGCGTTACCCGCACTTGGGTGGAGTTGCAGCCCGCTAACCGTGAAATGGCCGCGTTTTACGGTAACTTTTTTAACTTCCTCTATAACCCACTGGCCGGCGCAATGTTCGCGTTGCTCGCCTTCTACATTGCCTCAGCCGCCTACCGCGCGTTCAGGCTTCGCAGCTTAGAGGCTACGATTCTCTTGGTCGCGGCAGTGATCGTCATGTTGGGCGCGGCACCTGTCGGCGCGCTCATTTGGGACTACTTCCCGTCACTGCAAGGGTGGCTGCTGCGCGTGCCTAACCTTGCCGGTCAACGTGGGATCATTATTGGCGCGGCGCTGGGCGGGTTTGCCACTAGTTTGCGCATTTTGCTAGGTCTTGAGCGCGGCCACCTTGGTGGCGAATAATAGGTAATTTCAAAGAAAGGAGGTGCCCTTCTCGTGAACTGGTTCAGTAAATTACAGCGTATTGACCCCCGCATTGTCTATGTGTTGATGTTTGTGGCGCTGTCCATTCCGCTAATTATGCCGCTTGGGATTCCGCTTTCCATTAGTCCCCTGACTAGACCCATTTTTGACATTATCGAAGGCTTGGACCCAGCGACAGACGTAGTGCTACTTTCCTTAGACTACAGCCCGGCGGCGGCGGCAGACATTCACCCCCAAGCTGTTGTCGTGGTCGATCATCTGACTAAACGCGGTATTAGGTGGGTGGGCGTGTCGTTTTGGCCGGAAGGCCCGATGATGATCGAACAGATTACCAAAGCCTTAGAGGCGCGCGGCGGTCGGTATGGCACGGATTTTGCCAACCTTGGCTTTAAGACCGGCGGCGAAAACGCTATTGCGGCCTTTGCCAACAACCCGCTCGTAATCACTAAAGACTTCATCGGCAATGACACCGCTAACCTCCCGATCATGCAAGGTATCACTCATATTAGGGACTTTGGCTACGTGATTGGGTTCGCTGCGGGCGACCCTGGCTTTGCCGCTTGGATTCGCCAAGTAGTAGACCCCATGGGCGTCAAAATGGCGTCTGGAGTCGTAACCGTAAGCGTGCCGCATGCTGTGCCTTTCGTCCATTCCGGACAGCTGCAGGGTCTACTGCAGGGGCTGCGTGGCGCTGCCGAGTATGAGCTCCTAATGGAAGCCCCGGGCCGTGCCACAGCGATGATGGACGCACAATCTATGGGGCACTTGGTGGTTATCGCCTTTATTCTCATCGGCAACGCGGCCTACCTTGTTACTAAGTTTGTGAAGAAGGACTAAATTAAGGAGGTGACACTAAATGTTTTCGACAAACTTATGGCATTGGGTTATGGCTGCCGCTATCCTGTCCATATTCTCCTTCTTGTATAAGGAGAATGCAGTATACCGCTTAGCGGAGCATATTTTCGTGGGTGCGGCTGCGGGACACACACTGGGCATGGCTATCGGCAATATCCACCGCTTTGGTTGGATACCGTTGACGACTAGGGACCAGTGGTCGCTGGTTATACCGCTGCTTCTCGGTGTAATGCTGTACGCTCGCTTTGTAAAGGGCTTTGCGTGGGTCAGCCGCTGGCCGATTGCCTACTTGGTAGGTAACGGCGTCGGGCTCTCCCTCTACACCGCCCTGAACTCGCAAGCTATTTTGCAGGCCAGAGCTTCGATGGTTGACTTTATCGTGCATGATCAAGCGGGTAATTTCCTGCTCAATCGGACCTTCGACAACTTCATCCTGGTCTTCGGCGTGCTGGCTGTACTGACGTACTTTATTTTCTCCATTAAGCAGAGCGCGCCGCTCAGAGGTGTGTCGCATGCGGGACGCTGGCTAATGATGGTGACTTTCGGGGTATCGTTTGGCAACGTTGTCGCCGGTCGTATCTCGCTGGCCTTAGGGCGCTTGGCAGACCTCTACGGTGTCTGGCTCAACCTGATGTAACGCGAAAGAGTCCTTGGCAGTGCCAAGGACTCTCTTCTTTCGAGGAGGACCCTATTGCGTGGGCACCCCTACAAGACTGGGGTGACGAGCCGCTCTAAATCTTAAGGTTTCCTACCGTGCGCGGACAAGGGATAACATCCCGGATGTTCGCCACTCCGGTCACGTACATAACTAAACGCTCAAACCCCACACCGTAGCCGGAATGCTTGACTCCGCCGTATTTGCGCAGTTCAAGGTACCACCAATACGGTGCAAGCGGCATGTTAAGTTCTTGCATGCGGCTAAGCAGTACGTCGTAGCGCTCTTCACGTTGACTAGCCCCAACAAGTTCACCAATCCCAGGCACCAATAGGTCAGTCGCGGCGACGGTGCGCCCGTCGTCATTCTGGCGCATGTAAAAGGACTTAAGCTCCTTCGGATAGTGGGTGACAAACACGGGCCGTTTAAAGACCTGCTCGCTGAGATACTTTTCATGCTCGGTTTGCAGGCCTTTTTCCCATTCCACCGCAAACTCGAACCTTTGTCCTGACTGCTGCAGCAGCGAGATGGCTTCCGTATAGGTGATCTCTGCAAACTCTGAGCCCACGACACTTTCTAAGCGCGTCAGCAGTCCTTTGTCCAAGAACTCATTAAAGAAGGCCATCTCTTCAGGACACTCGCGCAGTACATAGGCAATAACGTATTTCATGAGCCCTTCGATGTTAGCCATATTGTCGCGTAAATCGGCGAAGGCCAACTCGGGCTCAATCATCCAAAATTCCGCCGCGTGTCGCGTCGTGTTGCTGTTTTCGGAGCGAAATGTAGGGCCAAAGGTATAGACGTTCCTAAAGGCTAGGGCAAATATTTCGGCCTCGAGCTGTCCGCTGACGGTAAGGTAAGCCTCTCGGCCAAAGAAGTCTTGCGTAAAGTCTACCTTGGCGTTGTGTCTAGGCACGTTTAAGAGGTCGAGCGTGGTGACTCTAAACATTTCGCCCGCGCCTTCCGCGTCGCTCCCCGTAAGAATGGGGGAGTGGACATAGACAAAGCCCCGCGCTTGAAAGAAGCAGTGAAGGGCATGCGCCAGCACCGACCGCACCCTAAATACTGCCGAGAAGAGGTTTGTGCGCGGGCGCAAATGGGCTATTTCGCGCAGGTACTCAAGGCTGTGCCTCTTTTTCTGCAGAGGGTAGTCGCTGTCCGACATCGCTTCTACGTTTATGGCGTGAGCGAAGATCTCAAAGGGCTGCTTGGCCGCATCACTCGTCACAACTTTACCGCGTACGGTAATGGCAGTGGCAATGGGGAGCTTAGCTAGCGCGACGAAGTCAGGGCACGACGCGTCAAACACCACTTGCACGTTCTTAAAGAACGAACCGTCGTTAAGCTCAATAAACCCAATCGTGTTAGAAGCGCGCAAAGTGCGTATCCAACCAGAGACCGTCACCTCTTGGTTGAGATGCACCGCCGTATCTCGATAGAGGCTCTTTACACTCACATCTGCCATTACACAAACTCCCTTCAGGGCTATGCTCAATTTTTGGATAGAACGAGTATACTTCTAGGGAGCAGGGGAGTCAAGGTGCGGACGCGACATCGGTGTGTTACACTAAACTCAAACCAATGAAAGTGAGGCCCAAGTCATGCCGTCTAGGAAACCACCATGGAAAGAACGCGAACTCCCACGCGTGCCGGAGGAGGGACAGCAACGGCGCCAGCGCAGGGAGGACAGGAAGCCCGGGGCCTCGCCCGCTGACGAACGTGAGCGTAAGAAATACGATAGCAATCGTCAGCGGGATGCCGCACCGCGAGTGACTACCTACAGAAAAGAAGCTCATCCAGAGCGCACGAATGACAAGCCGGCTTGGCGGAGAAAGACTGACGCCGACAAGTCCCCTCTACCCGCGCGCACTCAGAGGATTGAGGCTGCCTACCGAGTGGCGGATGCTAAGTCGACCGCTGGCGACGGGCGCGGCAAAGCTACGCACTGGGGAGAAGTGGCAGAGTGGTATGACCACTTGGTAGGGGATAATGGCAACGACTTCCAGCGCGAGGTCATTATGCCCGGTGTGTCGCGCCTGCTTGAGCACCGCAGAGCTCAGGGTGAGTACCTAGTGCTCGACCTAGGTTGCGGGCAGGGCGTGCTTGGACGTTTTCTAGCCCGAGAAGGTTGCCGGGTAGTAGGCATTGATGCTGCGGAACCCCTTATCGCCAAAGCGCGCCAACGCAATCAGACCGACAAGCTGCCCATCAGTTACATAGTAGCCGATGTTACACGTCTGCTTGATGAGGCAGGTCGCCCCCGCGTCAATGTGCAGCCTCTGTTTTTTGATGCTGTGACCATAGCGCTAGCCATCCAGAACATCACACCGCTCTCGGCCGTTTGGCAAGCATGTCACCGCCTGTTAAAGCCAAACGGCAAACTAGTGGTTGTTTTGATGCACCCGTGCTTTCGCGTGCCGCAGCACGCAGACTGGCACTATGATTTTAGCGCGAAGCTCCAGTCGCGCTTGGTAAGCAAGTACATGAGCAGTCTGGATGTCGAGATTAAGATGCATCCCTCGTACATCGCACAGGGTAAGAAACCCCCTGTCACTACTCACTTTCACCGCCCACTCCAAGCGTACATTAACACCCTTGGCAACGCGGGGCTCTACGTTGACCACATGGAAGAATGGACCAGTCCCAAGCAAGATGAGCCCGGGCCGCACAAGGCAGCCAAGGATGCGGCGCGCAAAGAGATTCCGATGTTTCTGGCGATGCGCGCACGCAAAATGTAAAAGGGGAGCAGGATTTTCACGCGCGGAAGCTAATAACTATATAAGTAAAGAAGGTTGAACAGGGGAGAAATCAAAGACGAGGTGGCTATCCGCTTTCCGCTATCCACCAAGTGCCATGTGCCATGTGCTATGTGCCAAGTGCCATGTGCTATGTGCTATGTGCCATGTGCTATGTGCTATGTGCTATGTGCCAAGTGCCAAGTGCCAATCCGTAATCCATAAGCCAACTTGATCGCTAACCATAGGGGAGGTGAGCTCAATCAGCCCAGAGATGTTGCAGCACGCAGAAGAAATCGAGGGACAGCAGTTTCAGTTTAGGCACAATCACGAGCTATCGGCAATACTCAGTGGGAAGACGGTGCATGCGGTCGAGGTATGCGAGGTCGCGTCCAAAGATTTGTCGCCGGTAGCACTGCGCCTCTGCATCCGTTTTACCGACGGTTCTCGCCTTGAAGTGGATCGCCGTAGCACCGCTCTGCCGCGTGCGAAACGGAAAGTACTGCACCTAGACCTTGCGTGGCAAAGTAGTAAGCGGTAAGACGAAGCAGACGGCGAAGCGCCGTCCTTCGTTGTGTGGAGGTTTGCTTGTTGCGATTACTGGCCCTGGCCTTAGCCCCTGTGTTTGCCTTGTTCACATACTTCTACGTGCGGGACAAATACGAAAAAGAACCGCGCCTATTGCTGTTTAAGGTTTTCGTGCTTGGCATGCTGAGTGTGATCCCCGCAGTAATCTTTGGGGTTACGCTGCAGTGGGTGGTCTCGCTTTTCGTAGTGGTCGATGGGTTCGTCTTCGGCTTGCTCGAGAACTTCATCGTCATTGCCCTGGTGGAGGAGGCCGTGAAGTTTGGCGCGTTTTTTTGGCTTGTTTTCCGTCATCCTGCGTTTAACGAACCCTACGACGGGATGATGTATGCTATTACAGCCTCGTTAGGCTTTGCCGCAGTGGAAAACGTTCTCTATGTAGCACAAGGAGGCGCACCGGTTGCGCTGGCGCGGATGGTCTTGGCCGTGCCCGCCCATGCGCTTTTTGGCGCGTTTATGGGGTATTAT
>QLUB01000053.1 GCA_018725205.1 candidate division NPL-UPA2 bacterium | reverse complement strand
ACACAGCACATAGCACATAGCACATAGCACACAGCACATAGCACATAGCACATAGCACATAGCAGAGGCTTGCGGCGTACTGCTCACGGCAAAAAGCGGAGAGCGGAAGGCGGGAAGCCACCCTAGGAGGCCACCCCAGGAAGGCCCCTAGCTCGGTGAAGCAAAAGGCTCCGTCCCTTTTGCTTCACGTCCCTTTTGCTTCAAGGGCAAGCAAAGCTTCGCCGACGTAGTGCACGTCGCCTGCCCCCATTGTTAGCAACAGGTCGCCGTCCCGTAGCCGTGTCGCAAGGAAAGCGGCGGCGTCCTCCAAGGCTCCTATATAGTGAACCGACGACCGCTCTGTCTTCATTTTACCTACGAGATGCCGTGAGCTTATGCCGTGGGTGTTTTGTTCGCGTGCGGCGTAAATATCTGTGATGATTACCTCGTCCGCGTCGTCAAAGCATGCAGCGAACTCGCAGAGCAAGGCCTTAGTACGCGTGTAGGTATGGGGCTGAAATACGACTACCGCGCGCTGTGGAGCGAGAGCGCGAGCGGCAGCTAAAGTGGCGCGGATTTCCGTGGGGTGATGCGCGTAGTCATCGATGATTGTCGCGCCGCGGAACTTGCCCTTGGTCTGAAAGCGGCGGTGAGTCCCCCTAAAAGCTTTTAAAGTAGCGGCCATCGTGGCAAAAGGGATACCTAAGTGACTGCCCACGGCTAGACCTGCCAAAGCATTCGCTATGTTATGCCGCCCCGGTACGCCTAGGGTGACGCGTCCCAAATTCTCTTCGCGGTAATAGACGTTAAACAGGCTCTCGCCCGAGGGGCGGAGCTCTATCTCTGTAGCCCACCAGTCTGCACCTTGCGTGAGTCCATAGGTTGCTACAGGACACTTTGCGACCGCGAGGATCTCCCGCACATTTGCGTCATCCCTACAGGCGACTAAAAGGCCGTGCTCGGGGATGAGCTTGGCAAAGCGCAGGAAGGCGGCCTTGACATGGTAGATGTCGCCGAAATAATCGAGGTGGTCGGCATCAATATTAAGAATCACTCCGAGCATGGGACGCAGCGCCAAAAATGTCTCAACGTACTCACAGGCTTCAGCCACGAAATACTCGCTGCTCCCTACCTTGACATTGCCGCCTAAGGCATCGAGTTCGCCGCCGATTAACACGGTCGGGTCGAGCCCGGCATGCTCGAACAGCAGGCCAACCAGCGCCGTGGTTGTCGTCTTGCCGTGCGAACCGCTGATGGCAATGCCATGCCTCGCCTCCCCCATCAGGGTCCCAAGGAACTCCGCGCGCGTGAGAACGGTCGCGCCAATGCGCCTAGCTTCCGCTAGCTCGGGGTTATCCGGCCTGATGGCCGCAGTAAACACAACCACTGCGGCACCCATGACCTGCTCTTTGGCATGGCCTAGGTAGAATGTGGCACCGTCCTTAACCAGGCGCCGGGTGAGATCCGACTGCTTAAGGTCAGAGCCGGACACTTGCCAACCTCGTTTGAGCATAATTGCCGCTAGCGCGCTCATGGAGATGCCGTCAATGCCGATGAAGTGGATGTGTTCGGGGGTATGTAGGAGCTCTGTGTTCATGGTGGCCCTCCCGCCTCCCTTCCTTTTATGATGTCGCGCTAAACATAGATTATACTATGCTAAAGAGGGTTACTCTGCACATGCGACAACTTGGTCAACATATGTTATCATGTTTCCGTTCAGCAAAACTGTTAAGTCCGCATTTTCTAAGGGGGAAAACAAGTGCAGATCGACTCAGCACGACTCGTTGACAACTTTCTTTGCCTAGTACAGATCGACTCCGCTCCGCGCGCGGAAGCAGAAATGGCGGCGGAGATTATCAGGCAGTTGCAGGGCCTTGGCGTAGCGGCGCACATGGATAATGCCGGGGCGCTGGTGGGGGGGAACGCGGGAAATGTTATCGCGAAAATCCCCGGTAAGTCGGGCAAGCCGACAATCATGTTCTCCGCCCATATGGACAGAGTAGAACCAGGCCTAAAGATTAAGCCTGTGGTAAGAGACGGCGTAATTTACAGTGATGGCAGCACGATTCTTGCCGCTGACGATGTGGCGGGCATTGCCGCCATCATTGAAGCCATCCATGTCCTGCAAGAAACCCAAGCAGAACATGGACCACTTGAGGTTGTGTTTACCATTGTCGAAGAGGGCGGGCTGCATGGCGCTAAGAATCTCGACTACAGCCAGCTCAATGCTGATTTTGGCTACGCGCTTGACAGCAGCGGTCCTGTAGGCTCTGCCATCATCCAAGGCCCTGCCCAGGACAAGATAGAAGCCGTCATCTATGGCAAAGCAGCGCATGCGGGCGTTAATCCCGAAGACGGCATCAACGCAATTGTAGCCGCAAGTCGCGGTATTGCAGAGATGAAGACAGGCCGCATAGACCATGAGACGACGGCTAATATCGGTACCATTAAGGGCGGTACAGCCACGAACATTGTGACCGACAAAGTAGAAATCCTCGCTGAAGCACGCAGCCTACAGAACGACAAACTAGAGCGCCAGTCGCAACATATGCGGGAGTGTCTCGAGCGCGCGGCAGCTGCAATGGGTGCGAGGGCAGAGGTCAAAGTAGCACGCATGTACTCGGCTTTTCGCCTTGATGCAGGCGCCCCCGTCCTTGCCTTGTTTAAGCGCGCTTGCCGTAAGGTTAACCTGAGCGGTGAGCTAATCCCTTCCGGCGGCGGCAGCGACGCCAACATCTTTAACGCTAACGGTATCCCGACGGCGAACATCGGCATTGGCTACAAGAAGGTGCACACTACAGAGGAAAATATGGCCGTCAAAGACCTTGAGGCAGTGGCGCGGCTGACATTAGAGCTGATAACTAACGCCTAGGGCTGGCGCCCTCCCATTCCCTTGATTTGGAGGCTTGCGGCATGGAAAAGTTCAGGCAGGAGATAGCCAAAAAAATCGCACCATTCCTCAATATGAGCAGTGAAGCGGCGCGTGCGCTGATGGAGGTGCCGCCTAATCCCGCGTGGGGAGACATTGCCATACCGTGTTTTTCCTTAGCCAAGACTCTGCGCAAAGCCCCACAGGCAATTGCACTCGATTTAGCCAAGGCGGCAGACTTCGGCGGCTTGGCCAGCAGGGTCGAGGCCATGGGAGGGTACCTCAATATTACACTGGAGAAGACGGCAGTAGCGCGATACATTGCGCAAGGCATCCTCCACGACGGGGCTTCCTTTGGCTTTACCAACAAAGGCGCAGGGAAAACCGTAGTTATCGACTTCTCCTCGCCGAATATCGCTAAGCCCTTTGGCATTGGCCACTTGCGCACGACAGTGATTGGGCACAGCCTGTCGCGCATTTACAGCGAGCTTGGTTATCGGGTGGTGCGCGTTAATCACCTCGGCGACTGGGGGACGCAGTTTGGCAAACTAATCGTGGCGTACAAGCTGTTGGCCAAAGATGACGAGCTTACTGCCGATCCCATAGGGACGTTGTTTAGAATCTACGTCGAATTCCACCGCCGCGCTGAAAGCAGCCCCGAGCTCTTGGAAGAGGCGAGGGTGTGGTTTAGGCGCTTAGAGGAGGGCGATGAAGAGGCGCGGTCGCTGTGGCAACGGTTTGTGGAAGTAAGCCTCAAGGAATACCAGCGTGTCTATGACCTGCTGGGGGTAGAATTTGATTACTGGCTTGGCGAGAGCTACTATGAGCCGCTCCTAGCGTCAACAGTGGCCGCAATTGAGGGACAGGACCTTACGACTGTCTCAGACGGCGCGGTCATCGTAGACCTAGCCGACTACGGCATGCCGCCGTGTCTCTTGCGCAAAACCGACGGCGCTACTCTCTATGCCACGCGGGACATCGCCGCCGCCTTGTATCGCGACAAGAAACACCACCCGGAACTTATGCTCTATGTGGTAGGGCAGGAACAGACGCTTCACTTTAAGCAGGTAAAGCAAGTTCTCACCCTGATGCGCACTCCTGCCGGCGAAAAGCTCGTACACGTGCCGTTTGGGCTGTTTAAGTTTCCTGAAGGCAAGATGTCTACGCGCCGAGGCAACGTCATTTTCCTTGAGGATGTGTTAGCGCGCGCGGTTGATTTGGCGTTAGAGGTTATCCACGCCAAAAACCCGGAGCTAGAGAACAAGCGAGACATCGCGCAGCATGTCGGTGTGGGGGCTGTTGTCTTTGGCGACCTTAAACACGGGCGGATTAAAGATGTCTTGTTTGACTGGGATGAAATGCTTAATTTTGACGGGGAGACCGGACCCTATGTGCAGTACACACACGCGCGGGCTTGCTCGATTTTGCGTAAGGCTGCGGTCGACCCGGCGCTTAGCGACGAGGCTGCGCTGACGGACGAGTATGCCTTGCCGCTGATAAAACTTCTCGGCGAATTTCCGCAAATTATTGCGCGCAGTGCCTCCGAGTACGAGCCATCGGTAGTCGCGCGCTACGTGCTAGACGTTGCCTCTCTCTTTAACCGCTATTACCACAATGTGCGCATTCTCGGGGGGGAAAAGGACGCCGCAGCGACTCGTCTCGCGGTTGTGCTCGCGACGCAACGGATACTCGCACGCGGCCTGTACCTGCTGGGGCTAACTGCGGTAGACAAGATGTAAGAATCGGCTGCGAAAGGGTGGGTCTCTATGCAGGAGTGGAGTGCGGGAGGAATCGTCTTCTGGGGCAGAGACGTGTTAGTCCTGACGAACTTTCGCGGCGATGCGGTCTTCCCCAAGGGTCACCTTGAGCGAGGCGAAACGCCTGAGCAGGCGGCATTGCGCGAGGTGGCGGAGGAGGCGGGGATACGCCCGCGTCTGCTTGCTCCACTGGGTACTACGGAATACACCGTCTTTTCGCCGAAGGACAGAACGCGCCACAACAAAACCGTGTATTGGTTTCTGATGCAAGCGGACACTAATTACATTAAGTGCGATGGCTACGAGATTATTGCCGGTCAATATGTCTCTGTCGAGCAGGCAGAGCGCATGTTGACCTATGAGTTAGACCGTGAGAAACTAGTCTTAGCATATGAGGAACTGCAGCGTCTACTTTTGGATTGATGAAAGCGAGGCAAAGCTATGCAGAGTAACCGTATCGAAACTTTAGCGGAAAACTTGCGGGGGCGAAATATCTGTGCCGCTGCGGTTTTACCAAGCGCAGGGTTGTTCTATCTCACGGGCATGGCGGCTTCCCTGAGTGAACGTCCGCTGCTCTTTGTCTTTCCGGCGGCGGGCGAGGTTTCGGCGGTATGCCCTGCCTTTGAAGCGGAACGCGTGCGCAGGGATTCCGGTGTGCATAACCTTTTCACTTATACTGACGAGGAAAATGCCGGTGCCGGGTTTGAACGGCTAGCCCGCCATATAGGAAAGATTAATCTCTTAGCCATGGAGTTTCAGGCGGCGCGTGTGCTCGAATACAAACTTTTGGAGAACTCTTGTGGCGTTAAGCAACTCACGGACTTGCGCCCGATTCTCTCGCTGCAGCGCATGCGCAAGGAGCCGGCAGAAATCAACAAGCTGCAGCAAGCCGCGCAGATGGCCGACGCGGCGATGGCTGTCGTAGAGCAAAAGCTCGCGCTTGGGGTTACTGAACTACAGATTGCCGAGGCAGCGGAGAATTTTGTCAAGACACGCGGCGGCCGCATGTCTTTTGTGAGCATTATCGCGGGGGAGCGCACGGCGCTGCCACATGCGTCGACCAGCACCCGACCGCTTAGGGCGGGGGATGCAGTGGTCGCTGATCTCGGCTGCCTAGTAGACGGCTACACCAGCGACATTACGCGCACTTTCCTGCTGGGGGATGCTAGCGCGGAACTGCTAAAGATAGGCGCGGTTGTCTTTGAGGCTAATCGGCTCGCGCGGGAAGCTGTGGGCGTGGATGTAGAGGCGGGTCATATCGACTCTGTGGCGCGTAGCTGCATTTCGCTTGCGGGGTATGGGCAGTTCTTTACGCATCGCACCGGCCACGGATTAGGCTTAGAGGTGCATGAGGAGCCCTACATCGTGGGCGGTAGCCTTGAGAAACTGCAGGTAGGACATACCTTTACTATTGAACCGGGGATTTATCTCCCCGGCATAGGCGGCGTACGCATTGAAGACGACGTGTGTGTCACCGCTACAGGAGCCCTAAGCCTTACAACCTACCCGCGCGCAGTGAAAGCGGTTAAGCTTTTATGCTCGACAGACTAAACCACCTCATCGGGGGTAAGCTTAGCTTTGACGAGCCAATGAACAGGCATACTTCTTTTCGCATCGGGGGACCGGCGGATGCGTTGTTTGTCCCGCGCGATACATACGAACTCAAGCGTGCGCTTAAGGGTGCGCAGGAACTTGGCATTGGCGTAACCGTTATCGGCAACGGGAGTAATCTCTTGGTGCGTGATGGCGGCATCAGGGGCCTAGTTATTAAATTGTCGGGCACCTTAGACTACGTGCACGTGCTTGGCACTAGCTTGCGGGCCGGGAGTGGAGTGCTCTTGTCTACCCTTGCGCATCTGGCAGTGGAGGCGGGACTCGCAGGATTTGAGTTTGCGGCAGGCATCCCGGGGACGCTAGGCGGAGCGCTCAACATGAATGCCGGTGCCTACGACGGCGAGATGAAGGACGTGGTAAGCGCGGTGCGAGCACTAACTCTAGCGGGCGAGGAAGTAGAGCTTAAAGGCGAAGAATTAGACTTTGGCTACCGTCACAGTGCGCTTAAGGCAAGAGCCCTCGTGGCAGTTGAGGCCACTTTGTCGCTTGTGGCGGGGGATAGGGAAACAAGCCTGGCCCGCATTGCAGAGCTAAACCGTTTGCGCCGCGAAAAGCAGCCGATCGCGCTTCCTAGCGCCGGGAGCATTTTCAAACGGCCACCGGGACAGTTTGCGGGTAGGTTGATCGAGCAGGCCGGGCTAAAGGGATGCCGCATAGGCGACGCGGAAGTCTCCCCCTTGCATGCTGGGTTTATTGTCAATATAGGTAATGCCACGGCGCGCGATGTGCTGGACCTGATTTTTCACGTGCAGTCTAGGGTGCGCGAGCAAAGTGGTATTTTGCTGGAACCCGAAGTGCGCGTAGTTGGCGAAGATAAACGGGAAGGGGCGTGAGGTGTGTGGGTAGTCTGGCGGGAGAAAAGGCGAGCGAGCTTTATCTTTCGGGCTATAACTGCGCTGAGGCGGCGTGGCTCGCCCTCAGCCAAGATCTCGAGCAGAAGGAACAGGCTTTTGGGCTGCGGCTGAGTTCAGGGTTTGGCGGCGGAGCAGCCTGCGGCAGTCTCTGCGGCGCTGTGGCCGGCGCGGTGATGGCGATTGGGCGCTGGTACGGTCGCGAACTAGGCGGTGCCAGAGCCGGCGATGCAAACAAGTTGACGGGTGCGCTAGTGGAGGCAGTGCAGGCCAAGTACGGCTCGGTTGACTGCGCGGATATGAAACCTAAGGGCGAAAACTATCGCGACACTTGTGCCGGGTATGTAGCATTTTGTGTAGCTAGGGCCGAAGAACTTATGGACAAGGGTGTACCGGACGACGACTGCGGTTGAAGCTAAAGATTTGCGCGGGTCGCGCAAGCAAAAGCTGCCTAGCGACTAGGCAGCTCAATAACAAATGGTCGGGGCGACACGATTTGAACGTGCGGCCTCACGGTCCCGAACCGTGCGCTCTACCAAGCTGAGCCACGCCCCGATGTGCGTGTAATCATTATAACAGGAGGTGTCCCGCATGTACAACAAACTCTGTCCGTGGTGCGACCGCCGTTCGTATTCCGCTACACAGGAAGGCATCTGGAACTGCCCTTATTGCGGGGAGGATATCACTAGTACACCGGGTGCAACTGGGTACAATAAGTATCCTCCGGGGCACGAGCCCAAGCAAGACGAGAAGAAGTAGACAAACGAAATGCGCATCAACAATATCCTAATCGTCCCCCCGCTAGTGGCAGCGCCCATGGCGGGGATTACTGACCAAGCCAATCGCCTGATTGCGCGCGAGTTTGGCGCGGCTTGGGTTGTTAGTGAAATGATTAGCTGCAAAGGCATAATCTACGACCAGGCCAAGACATGGGAGCTCTTGGCTATGGCAGCAAATGAACCGCTTGCTGTGCAGTTGTTTGGCTCTGTCCCGGCGGAAGTGGCGGAAGCGGCAGCCATGGTGGCGGAGAAAACAAGGCCCTTAGCGATAGACATCAACATGGGATGCCCGACACCGAAGATTGTCAAAGGGGGAGACGGGGCGGCTTTGCTGCTTAACCCTAAACTAGCGGGAGAAATTGTGCGTCGAACCGTGGCGATGGTAAATATCCCGGTAACGGTCAAGACGCGGAAAGCTTGGGATGCCAATTCTCCAGATTGTCTTGGCCTAGTACGCGAGGTAGAAGCAGCCGGGGCAGCAGCCATAACTATTCATGGGCGGACGCGAGACCAGTTCTATTCTGGCAAGGCCGATTGGGGCATTATCCGCGCGGTAAAAGCGACCGTAAGTGTGCCTGTAATCGGCAATGGGGATGTGACTTCGGCTGCGGAAGCAAAGCGCATGCTTGAGGACACGGGGTGCGATGCGGTGATGGTCGGTCGCGCTGCCATTGGTAACCCCTGGCTCTATCGGGATATTGCGCGCTCACTGCAGGGGTTAGCGCCGCTTTTGCCTCCATCTTTGGCGGAGCGACTCGCCGTGGCACGGCGACACCTCGCAATGGTGATTGAACGCAAGGGGGAGTATCGCGGCATCAGAGAAATGCGCCTGCAGTTGGCGTGGTACCTAAAGGGGCTGCCGCGAGCGGCGCGGATTCGCGACGCGATAAACAAGGCCGACTCACTAGAGGCGATAGAACAGGTCTGGGCTACGATTGAATGACGCGCTGCACGGCGCGTCTTTAATATTTTGCAGGGGTAATTTTGCCCCGAGAGATATGCAAAATTAACGGGAACATGGTAGAATGTATGTATACAAAACTGTGCACAGGGGGCGCTGCCATGCAATATGTAAGAGTTGGGGATAAACTCGTAAGCCGCGACAAAATCATGCGCACTGTAGATAAGATTCTCGAGCGCCGTTCTGCAGGCATGTCCCAGCAGGAAGTGGCGTACGAAATGAACATCGACCGCAGCTTTATCTCGCGGCTAGAGACGATGGGCGAGCTACGTAAAGGCGGCAAAGTGGCGCTAATTGGTTTCCCCGTATCGAATAAGGGGGAGTTAGCAGACGTAGCGCAGGAGTACGGCGTGGACCACATCTTTCTCATGTCGGAAGAGGAGCGGTGGGACTGGGTGCGTGCGAAGACCGGGGCAGAGCTCTTAAACGAGATTATGGGCCTCGTGGGCACAATACGGGCCTTTGACACAGTAATTATGCTCGGCTCCAACATGCGCATCAAACTCGTAGAGGCTGTAGTCGATAAGCAGATTATCGCGATTATCCTGGGTGAAACACCCTTACGGGAAGACAAGTACGTTGACCCAGAGGTGCTGCGGAGCTTGCTGAAGGGCCTTAAAGATTGAGGTAGCTCTCGGCTTACAGCGGAAAGCGGAAAGCGGGAGGAGGTCCCCACATTGAAACGAGTAATCAGCGTTAGCCTAGGGTCGTCGAAGCGCAATCATGCCGTTGAAGCGGAGTTGCTTGGCGAACGGTGCTTAATTGAGCGCATTGGCACAGACGGTAATCTGCAGCGGGCCATCGAGCTCGTAAAGCAGCTTGACGGCAAGGTGGACGCCTTTGGCATGGGCGGCATCGATCTCTACGTACAGGCGGGCGGCAGGCGCTATATGCTCAGGGAAGCTAAGCAGATTGCGCGCGCGGCACGCATCACGCCAATCGTAGACGGCACCGGACTCAAAGACACGCTTGAGCGCAAGACCATTACGTTTCTTGAGGACACATACGGCTTACAGTTAAGAGGACGCAATGTGCTGATGATGTGCGCGGCAGATAGGTTCGGCATGGCTGAGACCTTTGAGCTGCGCGGAGCAAAGCTCACGCTAGGGGACCTTATCTTTACTGTGGGGCTGCCTATCCCCTTACATAGTCTAAGGGCACTAGGACTCGTAGCGCGCGTATTAGCTCCCGTTCTTACACAGCTGCCGTTGGCGTATCTTTATCCTACCGGTGCGGCGCAGGAGACAACCGTGAGCCGTGGCCAGCAGTTTTTTGCGGCTAACGAGATAATCGCGGGGGACTTTCACTTTATTCGTCGCTTTATGCCACAGAGTCTAAAAGGGAAGATCATTGTGACCAATACGATAACCACAGAGGACGTAACGCTTTTAAGAGAACGTGGGGTTAAACTGCTGGTTACGACAACCCCTGAGTTTAACGGGCGCTCCTTTGGCACTAACGTGATGGAGGCTCTGTTGGTGGCTCTGTCGGGCTCACCACATACTGCGCTGTCTGCTCGCGACTATGAGGAGCTGCTTAACAAACTAAACTTTAAACCACGGATTAAAGAACTCGCTTGAGAAAGTGATGCATTATAGTTAATCGGCATGAAAAGGAGTCTGTGTATGGCGAAGTTTGCTTTTATACTGCACCCCATTGTGGCAGATGACATAGCCCGCAAGTTTAAGTTTACGAAGCGGTGGCCAGAGAGTTGGAAAGAAAAATTCGTGCGCTTTATGCCGCCCCTTAAGGTGTCCCACATCACGGGGGTGCGCTCGGAGCATGCGGCTACCGAAGGCTACTTTGTGGCCTGCCCGCTCACTTCGCGTCAGCTACTTGGCGAAGTGACAGCTGACGAAGCGATCAAGAAGATTGTTTGGGCTGGGCACATCGCCGAGAGGCTGGGAGCGGATATTGTTGGACTTGGCGCGCTCACCTCAGTGGTGGGGGACGCTGGCATTACTGTCGCCGAGAAACTAAAGATTGGCGTTACCACCGGTAACAGCTACACTGTGGCTACCGCAGTCATGGCCTCGCGTCTAGCGGCCAAGAAGATGGGAATTGAGATAAGTGAAGCTCATGTAGTTGTGGTTGGGGCGACGGGTTCCATTGGGCAGGTATGCGCGCGGCTGATGGCCAAAGAGGCGAGGCAGCTTACCCTAGTGGCGCGTAATCTCGATCGTTTGGCACAAATTACCAGGCGAATCGGCGACGAAAGCGGTATAACTCCCGCCGTTACCGCAGATGTTAACGCTAGCCTCGCTACTGCTGACATCGTCATCGCGGTGACGAGTGCGCTAGACTGCGTGGTTGACCCGCGGTTGCTAAAGCCCGGCGCAGTTGTGTGTGACGTAGCGCGTCCGCGTGACGTGTCGGAGGAGGTAGCAAAACTGCGGCCAGATGTCTTGATTGTTGACGGAGGCGTGGTTGAAGTGCCGGGTGACGTGAATTTTCGGTTTAACTTTGGCTTTCCGCCGCGCATGTCCTACGCTTGCATGGCCGAGACAATGGTATTGGCGCTTGAGGGTAAAGTGGGGGACTATTCATTGGGTAGAGACATCAGCCTAGAGCAGGTAGAGGAAATCACGCGGTTGGCCGCCAAACACGGGTTTAAGCTAGCGGGGTTTAGGAGCTTTGAGCGCGCGGTAACTGACGAAAAAATAGCCGAAATCCGCACGCGCGCGGGGTTACGTTGACATTTGGCAGGTGGTCAGCATAGAATCATGCCAGTAGCGGAGAAAGAGGGTCGGATAATGAGCGAGAAAGAAGTTCTGTTGACCGCGGAAGGGCGCAAGAGACTCGAGGACGAGCTTGAACGCCTAAAGATGTCTAAGCGTCCGGAAGTTGCTGAGCGTATTCGCGAGGCGATTGGGCATGGCGATATTACGGAAAACAGCGAGTATGATGATGCTAAAAACGAACAGGCTTTCGTAGAAGGGCGCATACTAACCCTTGAAAGCATGCTTCGCAACGCGCGCCTGATCAACACGACGGAGTTAGATCACACTGTGGTAGCGCTGGGTTCTACCGTAATCCTGTACGATGTAGAGGCAGAGGAAGAGCAAACGTACACTTTGGTGGGCTCTGCGGAGGCTAGTCCACTGCAACATAAAATCAGCAATGAATCGCCGGTGGGACGCGCCGTGATGGGCAAAAAGGCGGGCGACACGGTTGAAGTGTCCGTACCTGTAGGTGTGCTCAAATACGAGGTGCGAGAGATTAGGTAATTTGCCGCGCGTTTTTTGTTGCAAAGTAAAAAACGGCGTGGTAAACTAAAGCTCGTGTCATCGCAGTTCGCGGTGGCGTGATCCTTGAAAACTGAACAATGCAGGCGCAATTGTAGAGGATGGCACATGGCACATGGCACATGGC
>QLUB01000052.1 GCA_018725205.1 candidate division NPL-UPA2 bacterium | reverse complement strand
GGCTTGTATGTGTTGTTCCTAGGAGACATGATGCAGAACAATGTCGGGCAGGCACCGGGGGCGCGCTTTGTAGCGGACACTTGGATTATGGCCGGGCTCTTAGCCATGGTCTCGGTGACGGCGACTATGGGCGCATTAGGCACAATGGTAGAGGATCGCAGCAGAAAGTTGCTGCGTGACTTTCGCGCTTCACCGCTCAAGCGATCGACACTTGTCGGCGGTTATACGCTTAGTGCGCTGGTTGTTGGCCTAGTGCTTTCGCTGATTACCTTTGTGCTGGGGCAGCTGTATATAGTCGCCTACGGGGGACAGTTTTTAAGTTTGACGAGCTCATTTAGGGTCTTGGCCCTTATGGTGCTCACTGTCACCTCCAGCACCGCCATGATGATCTTTATGATTTCTTTTTTCTCTTCCACTAATGCTTACGGCGCGGCTGCCTCTGTTCTGGGGGCACTCATTGGTTTCTTGACGGGAATTTATGTGCCTATTGGGGTTTTGCCTACAGGTGTGCAGTATGCAGTCAAGCTGTTTCCTGCCGCGCACGGCGCGGCTTTGTTTCGGCAGGTGATGATGGAGGACGCGCTTGCACAAGCATTCGCGGGTGCACCTGCAAGCGTGGTCGCGGAGTTCAAGCAAGGTTTTGGCGTGGTGTTTGCGTACGGGGACTTTACAGCAAGTACTGCTACGCATATCGCTTTTCTCCTAGGATCAACCATAATCTTCTTCGCGCTGGCTACGTGGAACCTGACCCGCAAGGTAAAGTGAAACGTGAAGCAAAAGGGACGAAGCAAAAGGGAAGCAAAAGGGACGGAGCCTTTGAAGCAAAAGGGACGGAGCCTTTTGCTTCACGTTGACTTCAGTAGATACAGAGAAGAAAGGGAGCACTAGTGTAATTAGTGGTCCCTTTTATAGCTGGGACAGCCCCGGCTAATTCTTTATTCAGTGCTTACCGGGGGTTGGCGGGTTTTGCCGGCGCGGGGCTGGTGAAAATGAATACACCGTAGCGATAGACGACGTAGGCCACCATAGCTACCGCGACAGTCTCAAAGAAGACCACACTTCCAGACAGCGGCGCCACCGCTTGCCCATGTTGGGTGAGGAAGGCGCTCGACACTTTTACGGCGACACCCGCAATCACTAATGGGAAAGTAAATGCCGAGAAGCTTGGGGCGAAAGGCAGCGTCAAGAGTTGCGGTAGCTTGAATGCAACGATTAGGTACGAGAGCAGAGTGCATATAAGCAAGAGCAATACTATGGCGAGGTTGCGCTCGGGGAAACTATTGAGGTAGCCCACGAGTGTTAGGCTACTTGGGGCTGCCAGAATTGCTGTCGTCGGCAACAGCGCAGGAGGAATCTCTTTCACTACAAATATGCGATACAGCACGGCTGGTAGCAAGACAAAATAGGCAACCAAGCCAAACCAAAATACCATTTGTCCAAGACTGCGTTGCCCAAATGCGGGCGCAGTCACGCTAAAGATTGCTATCCCGACATAGGGGATAAACCAGCTGGGAAGAACTTTTTTGACGCTGAAGGGGAAGGCGTGCTTTAAAGAAAATGAAACGAGTAAGGCTATGTGAATGAATAGCGCGGACCACCAAATAAACTGTGCGCCTAATAGCCAATGGGGTCTTAGGTACCCAGCGAGGAGAGACATTCCCATGCTAAATGTCGGGAGTACTGCCGCCACCGGCATCTGTTGGAGTGCGCCAATAAGATCTTTAGGGTAGGAGATAGTCTTGACGATAAGGGCAAGCAAGATCAGTGCGGACAGAGCCCCAATAGCATATCTATAACCCGCACCGTATGACAGCAAAAGGTTGCCTAGTGACGCCAGTCCAAGCATAAGCCCAGCGATAGGGTAGGGGAGTTTTTTTAGCATCATGTTTTACCCCCTATTCGCCACAGCAATTACAGGTGGCAGAACTCTCGACGCGGGCGGCAATTTCCGGGTCGGCTAACAATTGCTCGGCTATCCAAGCGGTCACTTCACCGGTGATTTTGACGCAATGCGCCTTGCGTTCTGCGCTGGCGAAATCGAAGTCTTTGATGATGACTCGACAGCAAGTGCTACCGTACTGGGCTTTGACATAGTCATGCAAAGCAGCCGCTACCGGGAACATGCGATCCTGCATAGGTTCGCCGTGGTTGCGCCCATAGGCCATGCCCAAAGCCATTGCCCCGCCGCTAATAGCGCCGCACAGGCATTTTGACTTGCCAATGCCGATGGGAAACGCCGACGCGAGTTTAGTTACTGCCTGTGGCATCGGCCACCCGAGAAACTCGTTTATGGCATGCACTACCGCCTCCGAGCAGAAGAACTCCCCTCTCCTAAAATAGCCTTCGGCTTTCTCCCTTGCGTCAGCAACCATTTGAGACTTTTCCATCACAACTATTCCTCCCAGCAAAAATTATCCCTGCTCATTATATAATAACAAGCAATAGATGCAATAAGGAATAGCTATAACGAAGCAAAAGGCTCCGTCCCTTTTGCTTCCTTTTGCTTCCCGAAAGCACAATCGCCCCGAAAATACTGATCACCCAAAAGAACACGGATCGCGCTTGTCTAGCACGACTGTAAAGAACTATGCCCACGAAGAGCACGAACAACGTGCCGACAAAGACTAGAAGAGAAGCAAAAGCCGCAGGACCAGTCGCTATAGTAAAACCCAAATCAGAACCACCCTTTCTACTTTACTCTACCACTTCTACGGCAGCAATGAACTCGGGCTCATCTCATAATGTCTAACATGTACTACTCAGGTCCGCTTACCGTAAATGTGCGGGGTCTCGGTGGAGCGTCTTCGCTTGGCCAGTCGACTGTAGCGGTGTGTATGAACTGTAAGGCGTCCGCCGGGATTCGCGCGTGTGCCTTAGGGAACACCGCCGCGATTAGCGCGCCGAAAGTCGTCTCGGTGTGACGCAGGCGGTTGAGTGTTTCAAGCTGTGCCGCGTCGGCCGTGCCGTATACATAACCGCCGCTCGGGGGACTTTTTAGGACAACAAGATTCGCCTGTGCGGCATAGGAAACCACCACTGCAAGGATGGTTACCAGCAAGGTCAGTGTGCCTGCTACAGCTAAAGTCATTTTGGAAGCTCGGCCTGTTCTTTTTTGCATGACCACATCTATCCTTTCTTCAAAATATTTGCGGCTATTGCTGAAAGCAAACGGGGTGGGCAGAGCGTGCTCTCCGTGTGAGGAGTGTTGCAGTATGTCGACGATTAGCGCGCAGTACGCCTGTTTTTCTTGCTGCTGCATGGACGCGGTGACGCTTTCATCGCAGGACAACTCACATAAGCGCTCAACCCTCCCGCGCGCTAGGTAGGCGAGGGGGTTAAACCAGTGCAAAGCATTAACAAAGACTATCAGACTCCGTATCCATAGATCACCCCTTTTTAGATGCGTTAGCTCGTGCAGGAAGATGTATTCTAGCTGCTGGTCGGTAAACTCAACATCCGGCAAGACAATGCGCGGCTCAATGTGTCCGCAAATAAAAGGGGTTCCCCGATATGGGGCAGTGTACACGCGGACGTTTTGCCTGATGCCCAGGTGGCGAGTGCACTCGCGAAGAACTTTTATGGTGCCATCTTCTGTTGTTTCCCTACAGGCGGCAAGGATGCTTCGCTTAAGACGATATCCGTCAAGCAGCGCTGCTGTCAGAAAGAACGTGGCTCCGAGTACGAGAACATAGGGTGTCAGTGCTAGAAGGAGCGTAACGAAATTTGCTAAAGGCCCTGCGGCTGTATCGGTGCCGACAGGAGGTGCAGTTGCATACGGGTGGATTGCCGCAGTAGGACCTAGCGGCAATAGCATGGCCATAGCTGCATAAGGAACCAAAAAGAACGAATAGCAAAATAACCCTAAGGGGTAGCGCCATGTTGCGGGGATACGCTTAGGGGACAGCACGTCCGCAAGGCCTAGGAGCACGTAAAGTCCCCCTGCAACCAAGGACATAATCAACAGATGGTTTATCACGTTAATGAGCATAGCCTCATCTGTCCTTGATGCGCTGCATCAGCGCGGCGATGTCCGCGCTGGTCAAGGCGCCGCTGTCGCACATGGCAGCGAAGAAACCAAGGAAAGAGCCCTTATGAACGTCTTCTATGAACAACTTGGTTTCATGCTCTTTATACTCTTGTTCCGTCAGACACGGCTCGTAAAAATTTGCCTTGCTGATTCTTGTGGGCGTGAGAACCCCCTTTTCCACGAGGCGGGACAAGAATGTGACTACTGTGCTTTGCTTCCACGTTTTGTCCAGCGGGAGGTTTTGCAGGATCTCCCGCGTGGTCACCGGCCGTTTGGCTGCCCAAATGAACTCCATTATTTGTCGTTCTGCGCCAGATATTCTTTGCGGTGTCCGCATGCACAACCCTCCGTATCTATCTACAGCGTGTAGTTTAATATTAATTTACACCATGTAGGTCAATGTGTCAATAGACTCTTGTGAAGTAGAATCCGCTTGACGGCGTTGCAGGATGTGTTACTATATAAATAAGTTTATGTGATAAACCAAAAAGGGAGTGCACTTGTGCCTAGACAAGTCTTGCGTCTTTCGCGCGCTATGGGTTGGGTGGGGTTGTGGAGTGGGATCGGCCTACACACTTGGATCGGCGTTGCCGTGACGTTTGGACTCGGACTTTGTGCGCTTTACGTGGGGGACAGGGTTGGGGATGGCGCATGACACTACGCCCGGAGCCGGATTTTTCTCTTGATGGCATCATACACGAAAGAGCGCGGCTCGCTGTCCTAACCTATCTAGCGGGGAGCAGCTCTGTCCGCGTGCCCTTTACAGAGCTCCGCGAGCGGCTAGACCTTACTGCCGGCAATTTGTCGGTGCAACTGCGTACGCTAGAGCAAGCCGGCTACGTAGAAATCGACAAGCGTATCATCGGGCGCAAATCAATGACCACAGTAAGTCTTGCCGCACAAGGGCAGGAAGCCCTGCAGAACTACATCGCCAAAATGGAAGCTATATTGCGCAGCCTAAAATCCCAGCCCACGCAGCTCTAACCACAAAACCATTATTTTACGGGGAGGGACAAAGATGATTACAGTTCAAGGGTTAAGCCACTGCTACAAAAAAGGAGGACCTGCAGCCGTCAAAGACGCCAGTTTCGAGATTGCCAAGGGAGAGGTGCTCGGTTTCCTCGGGCCATCCGGCGCGGGCAAGTCCACGACACAAGGCGTGCTGACAGGTCTCTTGCCGCTGCAAACAGGACAGGTGAATGTCGCGGGTTTTGATATGCGACATCCCAAGCGCGAGCTCTACAACCTGCTTGGGGTCTCGTTTGAGCAGTCCAATGTCTATGCCAAGCTCACGGCGCTCGAGAACTTGCAGTTTTATGCCGGTCTATTCGATGTGCCCACCGAAGACCCCATGAAATTGCTCGCTTTGGTAGGCTTAGATCACGTCGCGCGCAAGCGTACGGGTGAGTTCTCTAAGGGCATGAAGCATCGCCTGACTTTTGCTCGCAGTCTCATCAACAAGCCAGATGTGTGGTTTCTCGATGAGCCCACTACCGGGCTGGACCCAGCAATTGCCCATGACATTAAGGGCATCATCAGGGAGAAGAACCAGAAGGGCGCGACCATCTTTCTTACCACTCACAATATGCAGGTAGCCGATGAGCTTTGCCACCGAGTCGCGTTCATTGTCGACGGCGAAATTAGGCTCATAGACTCCCCGCGCAATCTTAAGCTCCAATATGGCGAAAGGGTAGTAGAAGTCGAGCACACGGCCGACGGCGCGCTCAAGACCGAGCGCATGTCGCTCTCTGCCCGCGAAGACCAACAAAGACTCAATCATTTGCTTGAACAGGGCACAGTGCAAACTATGCACACCAAAGAGGCCACGCTCGAGGAAATCTTTATTGCCGTAACCGGCAGAGGGCTAAGCTAATGAAAAAGACCTGGTCCTTATTTTTGCAGGACATAAGGCTGTCTTTGCAGGGTCTCTATTTTTACATGGAGATTATCATTGCCGTAGTCTTTGTGGCCGTTATGTTGTTTGTAGTGCCCGATAGCTTTAGCCGTACCGAGACGCGGCATGTGTATTTGGAGTTGCCGGCTCCGCTGCGTTCGGTTGTTGTCGGCGAACTAGAGGCCAGCGGAGCGACGATTGTCTTAGCTAACTCGCTTGCCGAATTAGAGCAGTCCATGCAAAAAGACCGCATGAGCAGCGGTCTGGTTGTGTCGCAGGATGGGGCGTGGCTGCGGCTCGAAGTAGTCTTGCAGGGGCATGAGAGCGAGCAAACGCGGGCCTTGTTACAGGCCACGGTTGAGGGCGCCATGCTCGAGGGCGTCCCCGGTCTCACGGGCCGCACCGTGACTACTGTCCTCGTGCCGAACGCTCCTCGCCTCAGCGACAGGGATTCCCTAATTCCTGTATATCTGACTATAAACGTTGCCCTCATGGGTTTGTTTATCATCGCCGCCTATATATTTTTGGACAAAGAAGAGGGCGTAATTCGGGCACTCGCCGTATCACCTTTGAGCACGGGGCAGTACCTCGTGAGCAAGATGCTCTTAATGCTATTTATGGGGCTGGTTAATTCGGTGGTAGTGGTGGCACTTCTCAGGGGCGGACTCGCAAATTATCCTTGGCTTATAGCCCTAGTTGTCGCCAGCAATCTGTTTGGCTCCGCACTCGGGCTGCTCATTGCCAGTTACTTTAACTCCATGGTACAAGCGATGGAGGTCTTGTACACCGCCATGATTGTGCTGATGTTTGCGTCGTACTCTTACCTGATGCCGTCGTTCTCGCCCTGGTGGGTGAGGATTTTGCCAACCTATTCGATGCTTTTTGCCTTCCGTGAAGTCCTGTTCGAAAACGGCAACGTCAACCTCATGCTCATTGCCATTGTACAGCTCGCTGTGCTCGGGATGCTGGCCTTTGCTCTGGCACACGCGCGCTACAAACGCACCATCACCGTGTAAGGGGGAGAGGGCATGAAAAGAATCTTAGTGATAGTTAAACGTGATATAAAGTCCGGACTGCGCGATTTTCTGGTGGTATATCTCATGCTAGCTCCCATATTGCTAGCGCTAATTTTGCGCTTGTTTGTGGGCGGCATGACCGCTAGCCCCTTGCGTGTCGCCGTGCTCGATGACGGCAGTGCCATAGTTAGCGAGCTGTCGCGCTTGACTCACGTCGAAACCTTCTCGACGCGGGAAGCGCTGGTAGAACGTGTGATGCGCATAGATGATGTCTTTGGAGTAGTGGTGACGCCGGAAGGGCACGAGCTGATCGCCCATGGTAACGAAATGCCCGGTACAGACATCGTCTTGCGCAATGTGCTGCGCCGCCTGCAAGCTGGCGAAGCGGTTTTGCCAGTGAGTGTAGGTGTGCGCGACATTAACTATGGGATGTCGCCGCTGAAGCTCCAGGGCGGGCTCTTGCTTATTATCTTTACTACAGTCCTGGGTGGGATGCTGATTCTACTTAACCTGATCGAAGAAAAAATGAGCAACACCATCAGCGCCATGAACGTTAGCCCCGCCAGCAAAGGGGAGTTTATTATCGGCAAAGGGTTACTCGGTTTCGCGACACCGATTGTAGGCAGCACAATGGCGGTGTACATCCTCGGGTTTCGGGATTTCGACATTGCGATGTTCGTAGTGAGCCTTGTCAGCCTGGCATCGATAAGCCTTGTCGTGGGGTTTCTGATCGGCGTAACAAACGACGAGCCCATCTCGGGCATCGCCGCCATGAAAGGCGTGTACGTGCCTGTGTTGGCCTCGGTGTTGGGGGCCATGTTCTTGGCAGAACGCTGGCATTTTGTGCTGTATTGGTCGCCGTTTTACTGGGGCTACCTCAGCATGAACGCTATCCTGCTCGGCGAAGCCACTTGGCGGACAATCATCGTCAACAGCTCAATTATCCTCGCGATTACCGCCGCCGTGTTCGCCGCCTTGCGCCCGCGCATCGTCCGCGGCCTGCGCTGAAGTGAACGAAGCAAAGACCGCAGCGATTTGCTCGCGCTCGGCGGGGGTCAAAGGCAAGAGCGGGGGACGGGGGGCGCCGCCATAGAAGCCGAAGAGCTCGATAGCGGCTTTTAGGCCTGCCGCGCCAAAGCGAGTGGTGACGGCGTGGTTAGGTGCGAGCAATTTGTGCTGGAGCGTGCGCGCTTCGTCTAGTTTACCGGCATTAAAAAGGTCGAGAAGTCTAACGCACGCGTGAGGGAGCACAACCGCTAGCGCCATAGTGCCGCCGCGCGCCCCGACCGCGAGTGCTGCCAAAAGGAAGCTCCCGGAGCCGGCAAGGGTGACAAACTCAGGCGGAGTGTTGGCGATGATCTCGGCGATCTGCACTATATTTCCGGAGCTGTCCTTGAGTCCGACAATGTTTGGGTGCTTAGACAGCTCGCACACTAATTTGACGCTTAAACTAAGCCCGGTGTTTTTGGGCATATTGTAGAGCAGCACCGGAATCGGCGAAGCCTCAGCCACACTGAGAAAGTAATGTTTCAGAGCGGCGTCGGTGTAGGTATCCTTGTAGTAATAGGGATTAAGCACGAGAGCAGCGTCAGCCCCCGCTTCGGCACACGCTCGTGTCAAGCGAATGGTGCCTAGCGTGGATTCTTCACTAGTGCCGGCGATGACTAGCTGGCTTGACGGCAAAGTCGATCGCGCCACCCGCACCAGCTCCGTTTTTTCTTCGCGCTCCAGCAACACGAACTCGCCGTTGCTTCCGCCCACGACGAGACCAGCCAAAGGGGTTTCTCCCCATTTAGCGGCATTTAGGGCGAACTTGTCCCAAGCGACGGACTCGCCCGCAAAAGGAGTGGGCACGGGGGCAAAAATACCTCTATACATGGCGCACCTCCAAATATAATGGCGAAGAGACTACTAATCTCTTCGCCATTTGGTCGTGAATCCCTCTAGGCTGAGTGGTCCCGCCGCACAATGCGGGTTACCGCTCCGTCCGTTAGCTCGGCGGTCAAGTCAGTCGCCGCTGCTACATCGCTGTCGTGTGAAATGAGGATGATGGTGCGATGTTCTTGCTCTACTAGGTTCCGTAAGAGTTTTAAAATCTGCTTACCCGTCTTGCTGTCTAAGTTTCCTGTCGGCTCGTCTGCCAGAATGACCTTGGGGTCGTTGGCTAGAGCCCGAGCTATGGCCACACGCTGCTGTTCGCCGCCGGAGAGCTGTGCTGGACGGTGGCGCCAGCGCGCTGGGCCTAGTTCTGCCATTTGTAAGCACTGCTCGGCACGTTTGCGTCGTTCCCTACTTGGGTAGCGGGCAAATTCCAATGGCAATTCGACGTTCTCTATCGCCGACAGGTTAGGGATGAGGTTGTAGCTCTGAAAGATATAGCCCAAGAGTTTGCGGCGATGTTTCACTAGCCCTTCTTCCGACAGCGCATGCATCCCTTCGCCATGGAGGTAGATTTCGCCGCTGGTGGGTCGGTCTAGCCCGCCGATGACATTAAGCAAGGTGGTTTTGCCGCTGCCGCTCGCCCCCACAATGGAAGCTAAAATCCCCGCCGGAATCTCCAGATCGACTTCATCTAGGGCGCGAACGACGTTGCCATGTAGCGTGTACGTCCGGCTAACTTTACGTAGTTCTACTGCTTTATTCATTGCGCAATACCTCCGCAGGTTTTAGTCGCAGAGCAAAGAGCGCAGGTAAGAGTCCGCCGAGCAAGCCTAGTCCCAACGCGGCACCTAAAGCGCGCAACAGCAAGGCACCAGAGAGGCTGACCGAGAGGCCCCCGAGCTGCGCCTGCCACCCGCCGCCGCGGAGCATCATTTGGCCCATGCCACGCAAGCCTTGCATCCCGCCCTGCATCGCACCTCCCGTGATCCGCGGTGCCTGGGGTACGGCTTGTGCCAGAACAGTTGTGGCGAGCTGTTGTCCTACGGTCAAGAACAAGAGCACTCCCACCAGTGCACCGATGGCCGCCAAAGTGACACTTTCCCAAGCAAAGCCCGACAAGAGATCGCTACTGCTCGCGCCAAGAGCTTTAAGCACGCCAATTTCTTTTTGACGTTCGCGAATGATCAGGAACATCGTGGCGCAAATTACTAGGCCAGCGGCTCCTAGTGCCAGCCATAGCCCCGTACTTGTGGTGCCGCGCACGAGGTCCATAGCCTGCCCCACGCGCCCTAGCATCATCTCGCCTTGGGAGACCACATCAGCACTGTCGCCCACCATCTCTTTCAGGGCAGCCACGACCCCTGCTACATTGGGCAGGGCATTCACCTTAACGTAGATCTGTGAAATCTGATCGGTCATCTCTAGCACTCGCTGTGCAGTGCCGAGCGGCAAGAACACGCTGCCGTCCCCGAATTGATTGCCGGCCGTGGCAATGCCGATAACGGTCATGTCTACGCCGTTGACCGTCACCACACCGCCTAGTTCAAGGCTGCGGTTTTCCGCCACCGCACTTCCGACAACAGCCACAGCTTGGCCCGCGTCATCGGCACTAAAGGTTCTCCCCGCCGTAATCTCAGCCGTGCCGCCGCCCATTAGCCGCAAGCTTTGTCCCGGCACTATGCCCATCACCGCCATGCGCTCGCGTATCAGCGCTGCCACGGCGGCAGGGTCCCTCATCTCTGCGGGGGAGGGCCTGCGCATCTGTTGGAACACTACCATCGGCGCTACTTCCAAGACATTGGGCACTCCTGACATGCCTTCCAGCACCGATGCCGCCATCGGCTCGGCGCGACCAAAACCCCCGAAAGTACCTGCCGGGCGAATTTCAACAAGGTTACCGACAGAGGCTTCGACAGTTTGTACTTGTGCTTCCACGGCCACATTGATGGCCATCATGGTGATGGAGAGGCAAATGGTTACCCCAATTAGCAGGGCAACGGTTAGGGTGCGAACCTTGCTGCGTGCAATATTGCGCACACCGCGAATCGCATTATGCATAGCGACACCTCCATGTACTTTCCAACACCTATGTTACCCCTGAAATGCCGCACAGGTATGAGAAAAAGGGAGTTTTTTCGTTAAGCCGAGGGGGCAAATCTAAGGCGTTAACTCTTGCTAGAGGAAATCCACGGTGGACATAGTACGTGTAATAGTGGGAGTGGCATGAGTGGTGAATCCATAGGGGAAGGGGGGAGTAGGGTGTCTGACAATTCATTGCCGCGTTATATGGAGCTTGGCGCAAAGCAACTCGAGGAGAGAGTCCGCGCGGCGCAGGCACTGTTAAATTCGTGCACTCTTTGCCCGCACCTTTGCCGTGTTAATCGTACGGCGGGTGAGCGCGGGTTCTGTCGTATGGGAGTAGAGACGGTGGTAGCGAGCGGCGGGCCGCACTTTGGCGAAGAAAGGGTGTTAGTTGGCAGGGGTGGCTCAGGCACTATTTTTTTTGCGGGCTGTACGCTGCGCTGCGCCTTCTGTCAAAACTGGCAGATAAGCTGGGAAGGGCAGGGTGTCGCCTTGCCTGCAGAAGAGGTAGCGCGAGTAATGCTCTGGCTTGCCCGACGCGGGTGTGTGAACATTAATCTGGTGAGCCCGACCCATTTTGTCCCCGCGATTTTTGCGGCCCTGCTCATCGCCGAGCGACAAGGACTCGCGTTGCCGCTAGTATACAACACCAGCGGCTATGAAATGCCGGAGACACTGGCTTTACTCGATGGGGTGGTGGACATCTATATGCCGGATATAAAGTATGCCGACGACAAGTACGGCGAACTATACTCGGCAGCTCCTGACTACGCGAGTCGCACTAAGGTTGCCGTGTGCGAGATGCAGCGACAAGTAGGGGACCTAGCGGTAGACAAGCACGGCGTGGCCTACCGCGGGCTCTTGATTAGGCACTTGGTGATGCCCAATGACTTAGCGGGCACAGAGGAGGTGCTGCGCTTTGTCGCGAGGGAAGTGTCCCCACGGGCGGCAGTCAATGTTATGGCACAATACCGCCCAGCGCATTTGGCTAGCCGCTACCCGCCGCTCGATAAGCGTGTGTCGCCAAGCCAAGTGCGGGCCGCCAAGGAACTGGCCAAGCAACTCGGGCTGCGTGTTATCGGTTCATAATGCAACGGGAGGGGATAGGACAAAATCTTTTTGTAGGGTATAATTTCGCTTAGCGATGTGTTTTTTGGGGAGAGGAATGAATGAGCATCGAGGAGATAAGGACGAAAGCTAGCCCGTTGGCAGCACTTAGACACCGCAATTTCCGCTGGTTTTGGTCGGGACAGTGCGTATCCCTCATCGGCTCGTGGATGCAGAGGGCGAGTCAAGCTTGGCTGGTGCTCGAAATGACTGACTCGGCCTTCCTACTCGGGCTCATTGGAGTTATGCAATTTTTACCGGTGATGCTCCTAAGTCTCGTAGCCGGTGTAGTGGCTGACCGCGTGCCAAAGCGCAAGCTAATCCTTGCTATGCAGATTTCACTCGGAGCCCAA
>QLUB01000051.1 GCA_018725205.1 candidate division NPL-UPA2 bacterium | reverse complement strand
ACTATTAATGGAGGTTGAGCCTTTTTCGCGCAAAACTTCCGATTGAACCCTTTTAGAACCGTCCCCAGCGCGACTAGGCTTTCATTTCAATCAGCAAGAAATGCGATTGCTCTTCCGCCTTAATCACGACGTTTTGTGCCACAATTTCTAGGGCATCGTGATGATTTAGCTTGAGGCCACTAATGCCTGAGGTACCCTCGATTTGCACAAGGTATCCTTGACGCCCAGGACCGATGGTAGCTTCTATTTCTGTTCCTGCGGCGAGGCTCAGCGCGTAGAGATTGGCATCTTGGTTGATTTTAACTGGCGCAGTCCCGCTTTTGTCGGACACCATATGCAGCCACTTGTTTTCACGCGCCTCCCAGGGGAAACGGTACTCGCCGTAGGCGGGCTTGTGACCCCGCTTGTCTGGGATTATCCACACTTGCAGCAGCCGGATAATGTCATCACTCGCGTTATCTTCGCTGTGGTAAACACCTGTCCCCGCACTGATGTACTGCAACTCACCGCGGCCAATCGTCGCACTGTGGCCTAGGCTGTCGACGTGGGTTAGCTCGCCCTGCACCACATAAGTGAGAATCTCTATGTCGTTATGTGGATGCGTCTCAAAACCATGGTGAGGCGCAACAAAGTCGTCGTTCAGCACCCTGAGCACGCCGAAGTTTATGTTCTTGGGATTGTAATAATCGGCAAAGCTAAAGTGAAAATGGGTCTTTAGCCAAGGCTGGTCTCCCTTGCCCATGTTCGCGGCAGCAATTTTCTTTAACACGGTATCCCTCCTAAATTAGTCTGTGCACCCTGCGGTCTGCGTGGCACTTAGTAACAAAATAGCCCGGTATGCTACCAAGCCAGTACGCTCGCTTATAATCCCGTAATGGTACCGCACCCGGGTTCAACGTAGCGTCACACCCAACAGAAAGAGCCATCTAGCCAGTATGCACCTTAGTGTTACAAAAAGAAGAACGAAATCGCTATCGCGATAGCTTTTGGGATTGCTCTTCCGCCATACATCTGTTAGTATACAAAGAAAATGCGAGCAGAAATTACTGAATCCCCATAGAAAAGAATAGCTATCGTCGCGACTTCGTTCTTCTGGGCAATCGGAAATTTCGCGAGTACAAATGAATTTGCCAGAACACGCAAATTCAGCAGTCAGCTCAGTTTCTGCTAAATAGCGGTATCTGAGCCTTTTTCGCGCAAAACTTCCGATTGAACCCTTTTAGAACCGTCCCCAGTGTTACGATAGGCATTGTTGGCACAGGCCGTAGAAATTAAGCTCTAAGCGACCTACGGCAAAGCCAGTCTGTGAATTCACCTGGCGCGCAACATCTTCGTAGTCCACACCGACAAAACCGTGGTGATCGTCTACATAGCCGCAATGGTTACAGCAGAGGTGCGCGTGAGGCTGCACCTTAGCGTCAAAGTGCGCCACGCCGCCAATATGCAGACGCTGCACCAGTCCAGCTTGTTCTAGGGTATTCAAGGTAGTATAAACGGTATTAAAACTCACCGCCGGGTACTCGCCTTTGACATGCTCCCACACGGCCTCTGCTGTGGGGTGCGCGCTCGTCTCCGTTAACATGGTGTAGATGGCCATGCGCTGAGGCGTAACCTTTAAGCCTTTCTCTCGCAGCTTTCCTACCATACCGCTCATCACAGCACCCCGTTTTTTAGTAACGATTACTTCTCAGTTAGAATTGTGTCACATGCTTGCTCGCTTGTCAAGCTGGCCTTCACAGCCCGTGTTTGATTCAAAGAGCTAGGAGGAAGGATTGTCCTATGCAGGTAGAGAAGGTTAATATGCTCCTAGCGAGAAGTGAAAGGAGGTGGTGATGCCTATGATGATATATGAGAGAATCGACCGTTGCCACAAAGCGCTATGCGAAGTTCGCCCATTCGAAGGGCGCATCCTCCAGCAGTTGAGGGACTACTACCGCATCGTACTCACCTGGTCGAGTAATGCTATCGAGGGGAACACCCTCACCATCAGCGAGACCAAGGTAGTGCTTGAGGATGGTTTGACGATCGGCGGACGACCTCTTCGGGATTTTTACGAGACAGTTGGTCATGGCCGGGCTTATGATTTCATGTTTAAGCTGATAGGGAAACGGAGCATTACCGTAGCCGACATCAAAGAAATCCACCGGCTGTTCTACAAGGAAATTGACGAGGAGAACGCAGGCGCATGGCGAAAAGAGTCGGTCGTGGTCTCCGGGACCGATTACGTGTTTCCACGCCCAGACGGGCTGGAGAACCGCATGGCCGAACTAGAGACTTGGATCGCAGACGAACGGGGAAAGTATCACCCCGTTACCTTTGCCGCGTTGCTCCATCTGAAGTTCGTCAGCATCCATCCGTATATCGATGGGAACGGTAGGGTGAGCCGCCTTATCATGAACCTAGCACTCATCCAGGACGGCTACCAATTGGCGATTATTCCTCCTGTGCTCCGATCGGAGTACTACGACAGCATCCGTCAGTATCAGAACAGGGTCCGCGCGGAACCGTTCTGCGATTTCATTGCGGAACGAGTACACGAAACGCAGAAGGAAATCATGCGGTTGTTGCACATTCCTTCCCCAAAGCCTTAATAAACGCGAGAGCGGGCATCCCATACTGGGATCCCGCTCTCGCTATCATCCGCTAACTTGGGCATATCGCTCGCCGCCTCTATTCCCACTCAATAGTCCCTGGCGGCTTGGAAGTGATGTCGTAGACGACGCGATTGGCACCCTTGACTTCGTTGACGATTCGGCGCGATATCACGTCGAGCACCTCGTGAGGCATACGGTACCAGTCTGCCGTCATGGCATCTAGCGAGGACACAGCGCGCACGGCGATAACCTCAGCGTATGTACGCTCATCCCCCATCACGCCGACGGTGCGCACGCCGGGA
The DNA here is from genome assembly GCA_018725205.1 of candidate division NPL-UPA2 bacterium. Taxonomy (GTDB): domain Bacteria; phylum Bacillota; class UBA994; order UBA994; family UBA994; genus UBA994. The sequence goes on along the minus strand of QLUB01000051.1, from coordinate 9,622 downwards.
AGAACCGCAAAGCACTGCCATATCTCCTTGTGCAGCCCCGCCCGCGCAACCTCCTCGCGCACGATGTAGTCCGCTTCACGCAGCAGAGCTAGTTTGGCCCGAGTGATTTCTCCCACAATCCGCACCGCTAGCCCAGGGCCGGGGAAAGGGTGTCGGTCTACTACTGTGTCAGGCAATCCTAATTGCCGGCCAATAGCGCGCACTTCGTCCTTAAATAGCTGACGAAGGGGTTCAAGTAGCTCAAACTGCATGTCTTTGGGTAAGCCACCGACATTGTGGTGGGTCTTGATGGTAGCAGCCGTCGCCGTACCACTCTCGATTACATCGGGATAGAGCGTTCCCTGTACCAAGAACTTTGCCGCACTGACTTGCCTTGATTGTTCCTCAAAAACGCGAATGAACTCCGTCCCAATGATTTTGCGTTTTTGTTCAGGATCGGTAACGCCCTCTAGCTTGGCTAGGAAGCGCTCACTCGCGTCAACATGCACCAGCTTCATGCCCAATTGGTCGCGGAATGTCTTTACTACTTGCTCGGCCTCGCCTTTGCGCAGCATGCCGTGATCCACAAAAATAGAAGTGAGACTGCCCCCTACGGCGCGATGCACGAGCACTGCCGCTACCGCCGAGTCCACGCCGCCGCTTAAGCCGCACATAACTTCGCTTTGACCGACAACGCGCTGAATCGCCGCTGTTGCCTCGGCGACGAATGACTTTATGCCCCAGTCGCCCGCCGCCCCGGCAATGTCAAAAAGAAAGTTCTTAAACATGTCTGAGCCGTAAGCACCATGGGTGACCTCTGGGTGAAACTGCGTCCCCACCATCCTGAGTGCGGCGCTGTACATGGCGGCTACAGGGGTGTTCACGGTGCGGGCAGAGTTAACAAACATAGGCGGCAGCTTAACGACAGAATCGCCGTGGCTCATCCACACCGGAAAACGATCGGGCAGCCCGCAAAGGATACCGCTTTGCTCGGTAACGATTATATCGGCGCGGCCGTACTCTCGCTTGCTCGTAGATGGCGCAACTTCCCCGCCTAAGGCTTTTGCCATCAGCTGCATACCGTAGCATATACCGAAGATGGGAATGCCGAGGTGAAAAATGCCCGCGTCTACCGTAGGGGCATGTTCAGCGTAAACAGAATTAGGCCCTCCAGAAAAGATTACGGCTAGCGGCCGTGCCTCTCTAATGGCCGTCACTTCCGTATGGTGCGACCAAATCTCAGAATAGACGCCAAGCTCACGCGTACGCCGCGCGATTAGCTGTGCGTATTGGCCGCCAAAATCGAGAATAATCACCAGTTGGTGCTTGCCCTGCATGGCGTCCACCCCCTCACTGGGAAAATTATATCACACGGGCGCGGCACGCGAAAGCAAGATGTTATCTATCAAGCGCGAAACCCTGCCGCTGGCGGTGCGTGAGTGGGCGGTGCGTCAGCGCCTGAAAGGTGAGCGGCTGCACGAACTCCTGCGCCGCCTCGGTCATCACTACGTCGACAATGTAGCCTGCCTTAACAAGGCGGCTAGTTAGGTCCGCAGCCTTGTAGACGGCAATACTGCCGGTTACGCCAAGCACGATGTGTTGCTTTTGCATGAGTGATCGCTCCTTTCGGGGGAAAGAACGCTAACCGCTGTCCGCTAACCGCTGTCCGCTATACCCGCGGCTATCCCGGCACGTTAAGCTCATAAATTATCCTTAGACCTTCGAGCGTAAGTTGGTCGTTAATTACGTCTATGCAGGTGGTCTCGGAAGCCACAATCTGCGCGAGACCGCCGGTGGCGATAACTTGGGCTTTCTGGCCCAGCTCGCGTTTTAACCGCGCAATCATGCCTTCGACCAGCCCCGCGTAACCGAAGATCAGGCCGGATTGCATGCTTTCCACGGTATTTTTGCCAATGGCCCGCTTAGGGCGCTCGAGCTCGACGCGGCTTAGTTTTGATGCACGCAAAAACAGCGCCTCGGCAGAGATACCAATGCCGGGTGCAATTGCCCCGCCTAAGTACTCCCCGTGCGCGGATACGACATCAAAAGTTGTCGCCGTGCCGAAATCTACTACAATCGCCGGCCCACCGTAGAGGTGATACGCCGCCACGGAGTTCACTATCCTGTCTGCCCCTACCTCGCGCGGGTTATCGGTGCGAATCTTAATGCCAGTCCGAGCACCCTCCCCGACTACAAGCGGCACACGCTTAAAGAGTTTATGTACTACTTGTTCCAAAGTCCCCTGAATGGGTGGAACGACGTTAGTTATGACCACGCCGCTGACCAAACTTGGGGGATATAATGCGGCTGCGAGCAAGGCCGAGATTATGGTGAAGTACTCGTCTACCGTGCGCCTTATGTCCGTCGAGATGCGCCATGTCTCTAACCATTTGCCCTTTTCTGCTAGCCCCAGAACAATATTCGTGTTGCCGACATCTATCGCAAACAGCATGTCCATCCCAACCTCCTGCGTCGCGTTCATCACCTTAATCTAGCAGTTCTACCAGACCAACCCCTAGCCTAAACTTAGCCAGCATACGCACGCTAGGATCGTATTGCGGGTACCACAGCTCTAGCTCCTCAACTACGCACTCGGCCTGTAAGGCATAGTCTAGCACCTCGTGGTAGGCTGCTTTCCACTCTTGCTCGCTCCAAGGGCGCCCATGTGTAGCAGAAACCAAAGTGATGTGCGGTTTCCAGTAGTCATTCGGCAACACAAACAATTGCTCTGCCAATTGGGTCACTAAATCCGCGCGCAGGCGAAAGAGATTCTCATCCCCGACTACTGCCGCTCCAATCGCTAGGTGAGGTAAACCGAAGCAGAGATACCCGTTCGCCTGCACAAGAAAGGGACCAGTCTTACGGGCTGCCTCCGCCGTGCGCTCTAGAGCTTGCCCGCGCTCCTCCGAATCTAGGAATTGTACGCGCGCGAGTGTAAGGTGAAGGGGTGGCAGATGGCTCGCGTACAACTTATAGCGCTTGTTAAGCGTTTCCTGTACTTCCGCAGCGAGGCTTAAGAGGCGCCCTGTAGGGCGAGCCACGAGAAATAAGTCCACCGCCACACCTCCTGCGTTGCCTTACTCCACTATATGCGAGGACAGCGCTAAGTGCAAGATAGCCGCCCTTTTCGGGGCGGCTATCTGAGAGTATTTCTCTATCTGAGAGTGTTTCTTTAGCCTACATGTCCATGCCACCCATGCCACCCATGCCGCCTCCGGCCATTGGGTTAGTCTTAGGTTCGGGCTTGTCGGCCACCAGCGTCTCGGTAGTGAGAATCAGAGCTGCAATGGAAGCGGCATTTTGCAGAGCGCTCCGGGTAACCTTAGCTGGGTCAACGATACCGACGTCAATCATGTCTACCCAGCGATTGCGCAGAGCGTCAAAGCCATGCCCTTTAGGTTGCTCTTTCGCCTTGCCAACGATGACGGCGCCTTCTAGGCCGGCGTTGTCGGCGATTTGCTTGACGGGATACTCGAGCGCACGGCGCACGATGTCAACGCCGGTCTTCATGTCACCCTCTGCCACTACCTTATCCAACACGGGGATAGTGGAGAGCAGAGCAATACCGCCGCCGGGCACAATACCTTCTTCGACAGCAGCACGAGTTGCCGATAGGGCGTCCTCAATGCGCAGCTTCTTGTCTTTCATTTCGACTTCGGTCGCAGCACCTACGCGGATAACCGCCACGCCGCCGGCGAGTTTGGCGAGGCGTTCTTGCAGTTTTTCGCGGTCAAAATCAGAGGTTGTTTCCTCGATCTGAACTTTGAGCTGCCCGACGCGCTTTTGGATCTCTTCGCTGGAACCATGCCCTTCGATAATAACCGTTTCTTCTTTGCCGATGCGCACTTGACGGGCGCGACCGAGCATGGAGATGTCGGTGCTCTTGAGTTCGAGTCCAAGCTCCTCGGAAATAACTTGGGCCTTAGTGAGGATAGCGATGTCCTGCAGCATGGCTTTGCGGCGATCACCAAACCCGGGTGCCTTTACCGCGACGCAAGTAAAGGTGCCGCGCAGCTTGTTGACGACGAGTGTGGCAAGCGCTTCGCCGTCGACGTCTTCTGCAATAATTAAGAGAGGTTTGCCGCGCTGTACTAGCTTTTCGAGCACAGGGAGAATGTCATGGATGGCGCTGATCTTGCGGTCGGTAACGAGGATAAACGGCTCTTCTAGCACAGCTTCCATTTTTTCGGCGTCAGTTACCATGTAAGGCGAAACATAGCCGCGGTCGAACTCCATACCCTCGACAACTTCGAGCTCGGTGGCGAAGGTCTTGGACTCTTCTACGGTGATGACGCCATCTTTGCCGACCTTCTCCATGGCATCGGCGATAATCGCGCCGATTTCTTCGTCGGAAGCGGCAATCGAAGCAACTTGAGAAATGGCGGCTTTGTCCTTCACGGGGACAGCCATGTTCTTAATCTCTGCAACTACGGCCTCGACAGCCTTTTCGATGCCGCGTTTAATAATCATGGGGTTAGCCCCGGCAGTGACGTTCTTTAGTCCTTCGCGGACTATAGCCTGTGCTAGCAACGTCGCGGTCGTAGTGCCGTCACCGGCAATGTCCTGTGTCTTAGTTGCCACTTCTTTGACTAACTGGGCACCCATATTCTCGAAGGCGTCTTCGAGCTCGATTTCGCGGGCGATGGTTACACCGTCACTGGTGATGAGCGGCGCGCCAAACTTCTTGTCTAGGACGACATTCCGACCCTTAGGGCCGAGCGTTATCTTAACGGCGTCGGCCAGAGCATCTACGCCACGCTGCAAAGAGCGGCGAGCGTCTTCACCAAAGATAATTTTCTTTGCCATTATGTATTCCCCCTTACCTACTTGTTGACGATGGCGAGGACATCTGACTCTTTGAGAATGAGGTACTCTACGCCGTCAATCTTAATTTCGGTGCCGCCGTACTTGGAGTAGACCACGCGATCTCCCACTTTTACTTCTAGGGGAATGCGCTTGCCGTCGTCACCCACCTTGCCGGGACCTACAGCTAGGACCTCGCCCTCCTGTGGCTTTTCCTTGGCGGTGTCGGGCAGCACAATGCCGCTCTTGGTCTTCTCCTCACGGTCGAGGGCTTTGACTACCACTCTGTCTGCTAATGGTTGTAGCTTCATGCATAGACCTCCCTTTGTGTGTACTTACTTATTGTTAGCACTCAGTCTGCCCGAGTGCTAACAATAATATACATGGAGCAGGAAGGCACTGCAACTGCCACTTAGCGCCTGTACAGGGGTTGTAGGGCAATAATCGGGCTTCTGATGATAATAGCTCTGTTTTACTGGCTAATACACAGCAGGACGTGCTAAACGACATTCGTTCTCCGTGCAAAGGGCATGCAGGGGCACATCATGCGGGTCTGTCGGGAGACAGGGCACCACCTGAAAGGAATAAGCTATGCCGCACAGCCAGGTAGAGGAAGGCAACTCTGGCAGAAAGCGATCGTAATACCCCCCGCCAAAGCCTAAACGATAGAACGCGTAGTCAAAGGCTACGCCGGGGATAAGGGCGAGATCTATAGCTTCTCTGTTGCAGATTTTTGCCCCATCTACCGGTTCAAGCATGCCTAGAGGGCCTTCCGTCACATGTTGTCGCCATGGCGCGGCCACGGCCATAGGCTCCATGCGCCTTGCACGACGCGAGGTGACCTTAGGGAAGACGAGCGCAACCCCTCTCCCCTCCAGCACATCATAAAGCTCTGTCAGGTCAACCTCTCCCCGCGTAGGCAAGTAGGCCATTAGCACCTTAGCCTCCCTTAGCCACGCCGTGTCAAGCAACCTTCGCACTACAGCCGCATTTTGCTCCGCCCGCTCGGGGGCAGGCAGGGAACTTCGACGCACAAGCATCTCCTGCCGCAGGGCAAGCTTATCAGGGAGTATGGCAAAACCCTCCTTTTCCACACTATCCACAAACTTATCCACAGAAAAAGGCCTACCGGCGTAGGGTTATGAGGAGTTATCCCCATTATCCACAGCCCAACTTGTTAACGGCAGCACGGCGTGGGCATTAAGATGGAAGCCGGCTGTAGCGCCACAGCGCAAGCGGTAGTACGCTGCGGCGCCAATCATGGCCGCATTGTCTGTGCATAGCCCTAAGTCGGGCAGAAACAACCGCAAATTGTTTTCCCCCGCACCTTCGGCCATAGCGGAGCGAAGTGCTATATTAGCGGAAACACCGCCCGCTAGGCACAGGTTACGCACGCCTGTAGTTAGCGCCGCCTCAATTAATTTTTCCACTAGCACTGCGACTACGGCGGTCTGAAAACTGGCTGCTACGACTGCCGGGGAAAGTTCCTCCCCCCGTTGCTGACTATTATGGATGTGGTTGAGCACGGCGGATTTAAGACCGGAAAACGAAAAGTCTAGGCTACCCCTCTCTAACCGCGCACGCGGGAAAGGAATTGTCGGTGCCCCGGTAGCGGCTAAGCGCTCTAGATGCGGTCCCCCGGGATAGGGCAGATTAAGTACGCGCGCAATCTTGTCAAAGGCCTCGCCCGCAGCGTCATCGCGCGTACGCCCAAGGAGCCGAAAGTGCCCGTGTCGCTCCATGTAGATGATGTCGGTATGCCCGCCCGAAACGACTAGACACACTAGCGGGAACGTGGGGGGAGTGGGTAGCAGGAAGTTTGCGTACAAGTGCCCCTCTAAATGATGTACGCCAAAGAGCGGCAGCCTGCGCCCGTAGGCTACACCCTTGGCATAACACAATCCTACCAGCAGGGAACCTACAAGACCGGGGCCGTGGGTCACCGCTACGGCAGTAATGTCCTTAAGTGAAAGCTTGGCCACAGCAAGCGCTTGGTCAACCACAAAGCTAATGTGGCCGAGGTGTTCACGCGAGGCAATCTCAGGTACAACCCCTCCGAAAACTTGATGCACATCGACTTGTGAGGCGATGACATTAGACAGAACCACACGGCCGTCAGCCACAATCGCTACCGACGTCTCGTCACAGCTAGTTTCTATGCTTAGGATTATCTCGCTCATCTATCTTCCGCTAGCGCGTCTAGCTTGTCCTTCCACATAATTAAGGCGTCTTCCTGAGTATCGGTGTAGTATTTGGGGCGTACCCCGACTGGCAGAAACCCAAGCTTCTGGTAGAGCTTCCGCGCCGCCACGTTCGATACTCGTACCTCAAGCGTAGCACGGGTCATGCCGCGCAGGCTAGCCTCGCGCATCAGCCAAAGACACAGTCCCTCGCCAAACCCCATGCCGCGGAAGCCTGGGTCAACTGCGACATTAGTAATGTGTGCCTCGCCGTGGATAAGCCAGCACCCCCCATAGCTTACAACCCTCTCGTCTAGCCGTCCCACAAAATACAGGGCTAACGGGTTAGACGTAAGTTCACTCAGGAACGCCCCACGCGACCACGGCGTCGTGAAAGACACCTGTTCTATGTGCAGCACTGCGTCAATATCTTCGACAGTCATCAGGGAGTAGGCAATCGCCATTTAGACACGTCCCTTCTTGGGCTCTGCCGAGGAAGAGCGAATATAGTTAGGCCGAGCGTGCCTCGGGTCTGTGGTGGGGAGGGAGCGGGCTAGAAGCCCGAGTACGCCTGCGCGCGGAGCTCGCACGCCTAACGGCGCAACCAAGTAGGGCCCGTATCGGCTAGCATCGTCCGCCGCATCGCCGGTGACAAGGCATTCCTCTACTCCTAGCCCCTGCAACCATTGTCTGAGCTCCCTCTTCTTCACTGCGAGATCGTCCGTAAGGCGAGTTAGGCTACCTCTGTCGCTCTTAAATACTGCAGCGTAGTATTCGTCCCGCCGTGCGTCAAGCAAAGGCACGATGCAGCCAGCATAGAGTTCACACTGTACAGCTAGGCCAAGTAGCGAGGAGACTAGTATTAAAGGTACACCCAGACTCTCTGCCAAGCCCTTGGCGAAACTAAGCCCGATGCGTAAGCCCGTAAAAGAGCCCGGACCATTACATACCACAATCGCGGTAAGTGCCTCCCGCTCCACTAACGCCTGATGTAAGACAAAGTCCACTGCGGGGAGCAGATGTGAGGCGTGACTGCGCCCTCCGCCAAAGCTAATCTCAGATAGCACCAGCGTCTCTTGCACTAAGGCTAAACTTGCCACAGGAGTGGCAGTAGTGATGCTTAAGATTGGCAAATTCTCACCCACTTTGCTACTGCATCGGTAGTTGCGCCGCTGACTTGCAATACTCGCTCCCCTTCGCGTGGAATAATCTCAATCTGCACGCAGTCCTCGGGCAGCCTCGCCAAAAACTCCTGCCCCCATTCAATCGCTACTACATGCGCCGGGGTAAAGTACTCCCAAAGACCTAATTGCTCTAGTTCCTCGCCGCTCTGCAGGCGGTAGAAATCGCAGTGCACGAGGGTGAGCGGACAAGCTTCATGCACCTGAATAAGCGCAAAGGTAGGCGAAGTCACAGGGGTTCTTATCCCCATCCCCCGCGCTAGGCCTTGCACGAAAGTTGTCTTCCCTGCCCCAAGCGGCCCAGAGAGAACGATGACCGTTCCGCCTGTCAATAACTTGCCAAGCTCGGCCCCACGCTGCCCTAAATTCTCTGCCGAGCGCGCCACAATTTCTCCTACAAAAGCATGCCTAATCAAAGTGCGTGTAGGCCGCGCGCAGCCGCTCCCTCTCCCCCTGGTGCAGCAGAAAAACGCCCTCGTCATCCGTCACTCGCCCAATAATCTGCACGGCGGGGTAGCTCGCACACACCTCGGCTGACAGTAATGCCGGCACGCAAAAAAGTAGCGCGTACTCCTCGCCGCCGTACAACGCGTAATCCCCCGGTTTTTCACCTAACGCGTGCGCTATTGCCAGCGCCTCCGGGGCGATAGGCAGCAAAGCGCTGTCAAGCTCCAAGCCAACACGGCTAGCCACCGCAATTTCTCGCGCTTCGCTAGCCAATCCGTCACTGATGTCGTTCGCGCAGCGACACCCGAGTTCACCTAAGGTGACCGCTAGGTCTACCGGCACGACGGGCCGGAAATGCCTAAGCCTAGCCTCACTCGCGCAGGCTGCACTTGCGTCAATCCTCCCAAGCTCAACTTGCAGCCCAGCGTGGCTCGCTCCGAGTGGCCCGCTGACACAAACCAAGTCGCCCGGCTGCGCGCCGCTACGCAGCATTTCCCGCCCTGGCAGCACTTCGCCTAGCATCGCCACGCTAAGAACAACCTTCGGGCCCCGGCTAGTGTCTCCACCGACTACTTGGCAGCCGTATTGTGCAGCGCAGGCCTTAATGCCGGTGTAGATATCCTCGAGCCACGCAACTTCCTCGTCCGCAGGAGTGACCAAGGTAATTACCGCATAACGCGGACGCCCGCCCATAGCGGCTATGTCGCTGATGTTACTCGCCATGAGTTTGTATCCAACATTGTACCCTGTCGCCGTACGCAAGAAATGCACGTCTTCGACCATGCAATCACAGGTAAAGACTACGTTACAGTCTGGCGTTACTTTGACAACGGCGGCGTCGTCGCCAATGGCTACTACCACGCCGTCGCGAGCTTTCGCTTCCCCCATCAGTCGCGCTATTAGTCCAAACTCGCCTATATCCATTACTTTCACGTTCTCACTACCTTCCAGTCGTATAAATTATACAGACTAAGTCGGCAGTGAACAACTTTACTTAGCACATGGCACATAGCACATAGCACTTGGCACATA
>QLUB01000050.1 GCA_018725205.1 candidate division NPL-UPA2 bacterium | reverse complement strand
CTCACGCAAAGGAGCATCTGCGGACAGCTCGCTTGATGCGCCCAGTACAAAAGTGCCAGCCGCCATAATGACATCACATTCATAGCCGGGAAGCTTGCCCGGCTCAGGAATGACATGTGCGTCAACGGGCGATGCTGCCTGGATACGCCGGCAAAACTCGACCAGACTATTGCGCGAAGGCATTCTAACCGCCTGAATAATGTCACCGCGCGTCTCTAGTGCTCCGGGAGAAGCCTCAAGTCCCAGTAGCTCACAGGCCTGGGCGAGGAGCGATGCACCCTTAAGGCAGGCACCAACCACGGCCGGAGCCAGAAAAAGGCCCTGTAGGAAGCCACGGTTCATGCCCATGGATGCGCCCACTTGCCCGGCAATTCCCGGGGCGTACAGCCGCTCTGCGGCAAGCTGCACCAGCGGCTCTTTCCCTACTATGTATCCCCCGGTCAAAGCTAGACCCCCGCCCGGGTTCTTGATCAGCGAACCAACAGTAAGATCTGCGCCATGATGCCCCGGCTCAGATGTGCTGACGAACTCCCCATAGCAATTATCTACGAGGCACACAATGCTTGCATCGTACGCCTTAACGGCTGCAATAATGCGTTCTATCTCAGCTAAACTAAGCGCTTTGCGCCACTGATAGCCCCGGCTGCGCTGGATATGCACTAGCCTAGTTTTGGGTGTAAGCGCATGCTCGAGCGATGACCAATCGACGGTTCCGTCCGCATGTAGCGAAACGATGCGGCAGCTAATTCCCCAAGCCTTAAGGGAGCTAAGTCCCGCGTCTTTGATGCCGATGACCGGGTGCAGGGTGTCATATGGTGCGCCTGTTGCCACGACGAGCTCATCGCCCGGACGGAGTACACCAAACAAGGCGCACGCCAAGGCATGGGTACCGGAGGCAAACTGCGCTCTGACGAGTGCGCTTTCCCCTGCAAACAGGTCAGCGTAAATGTTTTCTATCACTTCACGGCCCAAATCGCCATAACCGTAGCCACTAGAACCGTGCAGATGAAAATCAGACACTCGGTGCTTGCGAAACGCATCTAGCACCCGCGTCTGGTTGGCCAAGGCCAGGTTGTCAAATTGGCGAAACTTTACTGTGAGCAGCTCTTCCGCCCGCGATAGCAGTGATTCAATAATCATGCCTTGCTTAATTCTGCCTCCACCTTGTTCGCGTACCTCTGCAACACATCGACAACGACTTCTGTGCCTGCTTCCGTGTGGTTCGTACTTAGTACGTCACCCTTGGCATGCAACAGCCCCAAAAGGTCACCGCGGGTAAAGGGGATAACGAAGCGGGTCCTGACCGGCCTATCGCTTAAGCCCTCGGCGATAGCCGATGCCAAGCGGCCCAGATTAGTGCGGTGCAAAGCGGAGATGGGGATAGTGCTGCCTAACTCTGGCAGAGGGGGCAGTTCGCTGACCTTATCCATCTTGTTGAGAGCCGTAACCATAGGTTTGTCAGCAGCCTCGAGTTCAGTTAGGACGGTAAGCACCGTCTGTAGTTGTAGAAGGGCATCGGGGTGTGAAATGTCCACGACGTGCAGCAAGAGATCCGCTTGCCGCACTTCCGCGAGCGTTGCGCGAAACGCTTTTATCAGCTGATGCGGCAACTTCCGGACAAAGCCCACGGTATCGACAAGCATGACAGTGCGTCCGTCAGGCAGCGTTAACTCGCGCGCTGTCGGATCAAGTGTCGCGAATAGCTTGTTCTCGACTAGCGCTCCGCCTTCTGTGAGTGCGTTAAGCAAGCTTGACTTTCCGGCATTAGTGTAGCCAACAAAAGCTACGGTGGGAACGCCGCGTGCCGCCCGCTGGCTACGTGCTAGGCTGCGATGTTGGTCAAGTTCGTCGACCTGGCCTTTCAAATCAGCCATACGGGATTTAATCCTGCGCCTGTCGTATTCAAGTTTTGTCTCACCGGGGCCGCGCGTGCGAATGCCCCTAGCTGACGCTCCGAGTCCCGACATCTCGACGCCCTTGCCGCGTAGCCGAGGCAAAATATAAGCCAATTGCGCGAGTTCCACCTGCATTTTGCCTTCCGCAGAAGAAGCCCTCGCCGCAAAAATGTCCAGAATGACTTGTGTGCGGTCGAGCACCTTAAGCTCGAGCTCCTTTTCTAGGTTGCGCTGCTGCGAGGGGGACAACTCGTCATCGCAAATAGCAATGCCGCAGCCCAAACTTGCACACAGCGCTTTGAGTTCCCTAACTTTACCGCTGCCCAAAAAGAGCGCTGGGTCAGGGTGGGCTTTGCACTGTATCATTCTCCCTAGCACCTCGGCCCCTGCCGCCTCCACAAGGGCACTAAGTTCATCCAAGAGAGCATCTATCTCCGCCGAGTGAGTGCTCGCCACTGTGAAAAGCACGGCCTTTGCCCGTTCGGTCTGCTGCACCGGGTGCATAATTGTCACTTTGAGGTTGCCTCTTCAAGGGCCATTGAGACCGCACGGGCAGGTTGAACAGTCGAAACTGCGTGTTTATAGACAAGTTGTTGCCGCCCATCCGCGTCTACCATGATGATAGTGAAGTTGTCAAAACCTTTAACTATTCCTTTTAGCTGATATCCATTTACAAGGAAGATGGTCACTGGCATGCTCTCTTTGCGAACTTGATTGAGAAAAGTATCCTGTAGATTCAGGATCGTCTTAGACAAGGCTAGCCCCCCTATCTCCATATGCCTCATTCTATTACAATCCAAAGCGGCGCGCAAGAATTGCCATAATTTCCGCTTGAGCCTTCGCCTCATCACTGATATTGAGCCACTGTACACGTGCGTCCGCTCTAAACCACGTCAGTTGCCGCTTGGCGTAGCGACGCGTTTCGCGCTTAAGCGTCTCCATCATTTCCTGAAATGAGCACCGTCCTTCAAGGAAAGGAATCACCTCTTTGTATCCTAATGCCTGGTGGGCCACAAGACTCATGCCACGGGTCATCAACGCGCTCACTTCATCCAATAGCCCCGTGGCCACCATAGTTTCAACTCGCTGATCAATGCGCGCATACAGTTCGGCGCGTGGCCTGTCCAGGCCTATGAACACGGCATCGTAGATGGCCTGGCGGGCATCCTTCTGGGACTCCCAAAAACTCAAAGGACGACCTGTGGTTTCGAATACCTCGAGAGCCCTAATGATCCGCCTCTCGTCATTTTTGTGCACACGTGCCGCGACAGGCGGGTCGAGATCTGTCAAGCGCGCATACAGCTGACTAAGCCCCGTGTCCCGTGCTTGGCGGCGCAGTTCGTCTCGCACACGCGGGTTGTTGCTGACGGTGACAAAATTGTAGTCATCTATAGCCGCGCGGATATACATGCCTGTCCCGCCTGAAAAAATAGGGATCCTTCCCCTGCTGGCAATTTCATCTACTGCTGCACGCGCCAGCCTCTGATAGTCAGCGGCGCTAAAGGCTTCACCGGGCTCCACTACATCAATGAGGTGGTGCGGAATGCGGGCGCGTTCGGCTGGCGTGAGCTTAGCGGTGCCAATGTCCATTCCTCTGTACACCTGCATAGAATCAGCCGAAATCACTTCGCCGCCCACTTTTTCTGCTAGGCTAAGCGTAAGTGCTGTTTTGCCCACGGCCGTGGGCCCCACGATGGCAATAATCCGAGTCTTCATGCTGCACCTAACGAGAACTCGGGTGAAAGAGCCGAAAAAGCTCTTCTGCCGTGTACTCTATTTCCACCGGGCGGCCATGCGGACACGCCACAGCCCGGTCTGTTGCATGGAGCCTGTCCAGTAACTCTACCATTTCAGCAGGCGACAGTTTGGTGTGGGCCTTAATGGCAGCGCGGCAGGCCAGCGCTTCAGCCACACTCTCTTCTGCGTCAACCTGCGTTTTGTCCCCGCTTATATCCATTAGCAACTCGCGCAAGGTCTGTTCGTCAAAATGGCCACGATACACGGCTGGAATACTTCTCACCACGTAAGTACTGCCGCCAAATGGCTCGCAAACAATCCCCAAGCTGGCTATGGTCGCGAGATGTTCCTCTGTGACGACCGCTGTGCCAAGGTCGACAGTCATCGGGATGGCGAAGTTAAGCACCTCTAACGTGCGCTTGTGCAAGAGTTCCTCAAATATTATTCTCTCGTGCGCGGCGTGCTGGTCTACAATTACGAGCTTGCCGTCTTTCTCAAACAGCAAGTAGCTATTCATGATTTGCCCTACCAAGCGGTAAGGCACGTTTGGCAAGTAGGATACCCGCGCAGGGGGAAGTGCGTCAGGCGTATCGCCCACGATCGCGCTAGCCAAAGGCAAATGGGGGAGCTCTGGAATGCTTGCGCTTGGCTTGTTCATAGCAGCAACTTTTGCCCTAAGCAAGGTGATGGCTTCAGAGATTACCGCCCGCTCATCACGAAACCGCACTTCTGTTTTGGCGGGGTGAACATTGACATCCACTTCTGCGGGGTCCATAGTGATATGCACTGCCGCCACCGCAAATCGCTTCGTAGGAATGAGAGTGCGATAGGCTTCGTCGAGCGCAAAGCCGAGACCGCGATGCTCTATACAGCGCCCGTTAAGAAAGAAAAACTGCCAAGCGCGATTACCGCGCGTAAACGGAGGACGCGAGAGTACACCGGAAAGGGCGATGTGGCGCCCCTTTACCTCACTGAAAGCCCACAAGTGCTTGGCCGCGCCCGCGCCATAGATGGCGGCGGCCGTGTCAACCAAACTATTGCCGGATGACTGCAGCACTATGCGCCCCTCAAGCAGCAGAGTGAAACGCACGCTAGGGTGTGACAGGGCTAAGCGCTCTATGCAGTGTGCGATGCGCTGCCCCTCCGCTGTCGCGCTCTTCATAAACTTTAGCCGGGCGGGGGTGTTGGCAAACAGCTGCCTTACTTCCACGATAGTCCCCACAGGCATGCCAGCAACTTGAACGTCCTGCCGCGTGCCAGCCTGACACACTAGAAGATAGCCGTGACCGCTCTCGCGCCTGCGGCTCTTTATTGATAGCTGACTCACCGCCGCTATGCTAGGCAGCGCTTCGCCGCGAAAGCCTAGGCTTTTGAGTGAGAAAAGGTCCGTTATGCTGGTAAGCTTGCTGGTCGCATGGCGTAACACAGAAACGGCAAGGTCGTCTTTGTTCATACCCTGGCCATTGTCCGTGACACGTATTAGGGTTAGCCCTCCCCTCTCGATTTCCACGGTAACATCAGTAGCCCCCGCATCTAGGGAGTTTTCCACCAGCTCTTTAACAGCGGATGCCGGTCTCTCCACTACTTCGCCCGCAGAGATTTGGTTTACCACAGCAGTTTCTAAGACCTTGATCCCCATTCCGGCTTCACCTCTACTTTTGATACTATCCTACCTGAACTCCCTAGATGGAAAGCTGATGAACCACTTTAAAGAATTGGCGACAGCCATAAACGTACGGTGTTATCCCAACTACCCGAGGCCAACAGCCGGCCGTCAGGAGAAAAGGCAACCGAGTCTACACCACGTTCGTGGCCGCGCAATACAGACAGTTCTTTGCCGGAAGACACTTCCCATAAGCGCACCGTTTTATCCTGACTACCCGAGGCCAACAGGCGGCCGTCAGGCGAAAAGGACACCGATGTTACAGTATCTTCGTGGCCGCGCAATGCAGACAGTTCTTTACCGGAAGACACTTCCCATAAGCGCACAGTTTCATCCCTACTACCCGAAGCCAAGAGCCGGCCGTCAGGGGAAAAGGACACCGATATTACATAATTGCAATGGTTGCGCAATACAGACAGTTCTTTGCCGGAAGACACTTCCCATAAGCGCACGGTGTTATCCCAACTACCCGAGGCCAATAGCCGGCCGTCAGGAGAAAAGGCAACCGAGTCTACATACCATTCGTGGCCGCGCAATATAGACAGTTCTTTGCCGGAAGACACTTCCCATAAGCGTACGGTTTTATCCTCACTACCCGAGGCCAACAGGCGGCCGTCAGGAGAAAAGGCAACCGGACTTACAGGATCTTCGTGGCCGCGCAATATAGACAGTTCCTTACCGGTAGACACTTCCCACAAGCGTACGGTTTGATCCTTACTACCCGAAGCCAACAGTCGGCCGTCAGGAGAAAAAGACACCGAATCTACTGCATCTTCGTGGCCGCGCAATACAGACGGGCAAACCATGGCGATGCCGCCCTGGACCGACATTAACTGTTCCGGTGTTTTTAGGATTACGGTTGCTTCTGGGTAAATAGCGCCGCCGTTCACCTGCAGCCGAAACAGCAAAAGGTGCTTTTCGCCGGCGGTGTAAACATCCCGGGCCAACTGCCGCTCAGCTGTTATATACAGGTCATTCTTCGGCATAATAAAGCGATTTGTCCACGTTTCCCAAGTCGCCTGTAAAGGAAAACGGCCGGATTCAAGATCGTACTTATCTTTAACCAGCCGCGCCTCTCCCGCCGGCAACAGGCCCAGGCCCTCAATGCGCTCCTTAAACTCAGCCAGTGTTTCAAAGGGATCGCGCTTAAACAGATCCCCTTTGTTCAGTTCTGCCACGTCTACGGCGGCTGTTTGTTCCTGCTGCCTTGGCAGCCTCTCTGCTCTCTGCTCCGCCAGGGTAAGTTGATTCCAGCCTCTTTTTGCAATGATTAATTTTTGGGTATACTCGTTGAAATTCCAACCGCACCGGTCGCAAAAAGGCGGTAACGGGGTGGGTATTTCTTTTTCACAAACGGGACATTGCTTTTCCCTCATGTTTCTCCTCCTCCGGCCTAACCCGAATAAAACGCAACGGGGATTTCACACTCTGAGTACACACAGGACATTGTTTAATCCGGGAGTTATGCAGTTGATGTAATTATGTTCCATCACAACCCAAAATTATTTTTAAGGCGTTTGGGCTGGAAGCGCCGTTGTAACTATAATTATAGGCGGGATTTTAGGATCCTAACGTCCGACGCTTGAGTTCATAAAGAAAAGTCAGTGCCTGTAGTGGGGACAGAGCCTCAGGGTTTAGTTGTTGAATATCATTAAATAGCTCTAGAGCCAGAGTTGCTCTGGGGTCTTCCGCTTGCGTTCTGGCAGTCTCCGCCACGTAATCAAAAAGGCAGGTTTGTTCACGCGCCATGTGCCGCGTCTGTTCAAGCTCCTTTAAGATGGCGTACGCTTTATCGGTTACACGGCGCGGAAGCCCGGCCAGCTCGGCGACATGAATGCCGTAGCTCTTACTGGCCTTACCCAGTATCACCCGGCGCAAAAATGTAATCTCTTTGTTCTGCTCTAAGACTGCCACGGTATAATTCCGGCAACGCTCAAGTTTGTCCGCGAGATTGGTGAGCTCATGGTAGTGGGTCGAGAATAGTGTCCGAGCCTTCACGTGGTCATGCACGTGCTCCATAATCGCACGCGCTAAGGCCATGCCGTCGTAGGTGCTAGTCCCGCGTCCCACCTCATCAAAAAGCAAGAGACTATTGGAGGTAGCCTCCCGCAGCGCTGCTGCCGTTTCCGTCATCTCCACCATAAAGGTGCTCTGCCCGCCATACAAGTCGTCCGCTGCGCCAACGCGCGTGAAGACTCTGTCGGCTATGCCAATCACCGCGCGTGAGGCGGGGATGAAACTGCCCATCTGTGCCATCAGCACTATCAGTGCTACCTGACGCATGTACGTGGATTTCCCTGCCATATTCGGCCCCGTGATTATGGCAATTTCGCCTTTGGCCAATTCGGTGTCGTTGGGCACGAAAGCGTGTGTCCCCACGATGCGCTCTACAACCGGATGGCGGCCGCCACGAATGACAATGGAGTTTCCGCTTACTACTTGCGGTCGCACATAACGATAGCGGGCTGCCGCCTCTGCAAAAGACTGCAAGGCATCGAGTCTGGCAAGCTCTCGCGCTACATGGATAATAGTTTGGGCGGCTTGGGCTACAATCCCACAAAGCGCGGTGAATGTCTGTTGCTCGAGAGCGACAAGGCGCTCTTCTGCGGAGAGAACAACGCTTTCGTGCTGTTTGAGCTCCTCCGTTATGTAGCGCTCGGCGTTGGCTAGTGTCTGCTTGCGGTGATAATGCGCCGGGACATCGGCGAGATTGCTCTTGGTTATCTCGAGGTAATAGCCAAACACGCGGTTAAAGCCCACTTTCAAGGACCTGATGCCGGTGGCAGCACGTTCTTTCGCCTCTAGTTCGACGAGGTAGCCTTTCCCATCTGTAGTCAATCTGCGCAGCCGATCTATCTCGGCGTTGTATCCTTCGCGGATCACGCCGCCATCACGTGCGGTGGGTGGAGGGTTGTCATTGAGAGCGCAGAGTAGCTGCTGCGTCAAAAGGGGGTGGGGGTCTAGGAGCGAGCGAATCTCGCTTAACAAGGCGCAAGAGACATCCGCCAGCGCATCACTGACGTCAGCCACAGCCGAAAGCGATTTGGCGATGGCCACTACATCCCGGGGGGTCGCGACATCCGCCGCGATCCGGCTCTGGAGCCGCTCGAGATCGTAAACTAAGTCAAGCGCCGCCCGCAGAGCCATGCGCACTTGAATTCCTGTAAGCTCCTCCACTGCGGCTTGGCGCAGCTCGATTTCAGGCAGGTGAGTCAAGGGCTGCTCAATCCATTGGCGCAGTAAACGCGACCCCATGGCAGTAATGGTATGGTCAAGTACCCACAGCAATGAGCCTGTGCGCTCTCCTTGACGTATAGTCCGTGTCAGTTCGAGGTTGCGGCGCGTTACGGCATCAAGCGCCATAATCTGGCATTGAGCACGCAGTCGCGGTGCCGTAAAATGTCCAAAACCACTGATACCGACCTGTTTGAGATAGTGTACAATTTCCCCGAGAGCCAAAGTCTCAAGCGGCGCAATATCGCTACAGGCTGGGATTATGTCACACAGCAATCGCGTTTGTGCCAAGTCCAGACCGGCCTGACGTTGTCTAAGTGCACCGCCATGTGCAAGTGCTTGCTCAATGTGAGATGGGAGTTCCTGTTGCGGTGTCAAGGCCTCCCGCGGCGCAAGGCGGAAGAGTTCATGCGCGACGGACTCGGAGTTTCCCTTGCCGCTATAAATATCAATCGAGCCTGTGGTGAATTCCACTGCGGCTAAGGCGAAGTTCTCTCCCTCATGACGCCAAGCAACGATGTAGTTCTGGGTATCTCGGGGGCAATCTCCATGTGTCCCTGGGGTAACAGTACGCACAACCTCGCGCTTTACCAATCCTCGGGCAGTGCTCGGGTCTTCTGTCTGCTCGCAAATAGACACAGTGTGCCCTGCAGCGAGCAGTTTAGCTACATAGCTGTCAGCAGCGTGATAGGGAACGCCGCACATCGGCACCTTCCCCGCTGCCCCTCCCTCACGCGCGGTTAAAGTGATCTCCAGAATACGGGAAGCCAGCTTAGCATCTTCAAAGAACATTTCGTAGAAATCACCGAGACGGAAGAAGAGGATGGAGTGAGGGTGCTCCGCCTTAATCTCTAGGTATTGCTGCAACATAGGAGTGTAACCGCTCATCGCTTTACCCCGACCAGCTCGCCGAGCATGCTAAAGGTTTGTACGCGCGTGATCTTCACATCCACTAGCTTGCCGACAAGCCCGGGTTCGGTAGCTATATGCACGAGCTTGTTCGTCCGTGTTCTGCCGGTTAGCCTCTCTGGATTGGTCTTACTTGGGCCCTCGACTAGCACTTCGGCAACTGCGTCGGCGAGCTTCTGATTACGCACGAGGGCAATAGCGTTGGCGGTATCGATAAGCTGCTTAAGCCGCAGGCTTTTCTCCGCTTTGGGAAGTTGCGGCGCGAAATCTGCTGCCGGTGTGCCACTGCGTGCAGAGTAGGCGAAAGCGAAAACGGAGTCAAAGGCCACCTCACGCACTAGGTCTAAGGTCTCGCTAAAGTCCTGCTCAGTCTCACCCGGAAACCCTACGATAATGTCGGTAGTGACAGCTGCGTGCGGGATGGCGGCGCGCAGCTTGTGAACGAGCTTTAGATAAGTTTCGCGCGTGTACCCGCGATTCATCCTTGCCAACACTCGGTTGCTCCCACTCTGCACGGGCAGATGAAAGTGTTCGCAGACGGATGAGGATCTAGATACTGTTTCTATCAGCTTGTCGGAGAAGTCACGCGGATGGGAGGTCATAAAGCGTACACGCTGCATACCCGGCACTTTATCTACCGCAGCGAGCAAATCAGCAAAGTCAACCCTTAGCTGCGGCGCGAGGTCACGGCCGTAGGAATTTACATTTTGGCCGAGCAAAGTTACTTCCAGGCAGCCTTGCTCTGTCAGATCGCGTATCTCTGCCAGGATTGCCTCCGGCAGACGGCTGCGTTCCCTTCCCCGCACATAGGGCACAATGCAGTAAGTGCAGTAGTTGTTACAGCCGTACATAATCGACACCCAGGCCTTGAGTCCTATTTGTCGCACGCGCGGCAAGTTTTCCCGTACTGCTCCTGCTTCCACGACCTCTAGTACTTGACCGCCATGAGCTTGGGCTTCCTCCAGCAAGCGTGGGAAGTCAGGCAAATTATGTGTGCCGAAAATCAGATCAAGGTAGGGGAATTTCACCCGCAGACTCTCCGCGACGTCTGCTTGTTGCGGCATACAGCCCGAAATCCCCACGACTAGGGAAGGTTTTAGCTGTTTGAGTCTAGCCAGTTCCCCGAGCTTGCCATAGACTCTACTTTCGGCGTGCTCGCGCACACAGCAGGTGATCAACAGGATAATGTCTGCCTCTGACTCGCTCTCTGCCTGGCTATACCCCATGTTAACGAGAAACCCCGCCAACACTTCCGCGTCGGCCTCGTTCATTTGGCAACCAAATATATGGAAATAGTATTTCATGACGCGCCTCCATACAAGCGGCGCCACAGCAACCTGTGACGCCGCTACTTTCTCCTGCCTCGAAGCACCCTACTTGGACCGCTGTAGTAGCTCAACAATGTCGCGCGCCGCGTGCGGCCGTGCAAGTTCACGCGCCATACGCGACATGCAGGACAAACGCACTTCGTCGTGGATGAGATCAGCTAGTTTGGGAGCTAGTGTTGACTCCTCAAAATGGATGGCCGCCAGCTGTTCCACAAGAAATGTGGAGTTTCGCCACTCTTGCCCTGGGATCGGTGATACAAAGACCAAGGGCAAGGCCATGGCTAAAGCTTCGGCACAGGTTACACCTCCGGGTTTTGTTACCAAAACGTCTGCCGCAGCCATATAGGCTTCGACGTTCTCTACAAAACCCAACACAGTTACCGGATTAACAAAACGTACCGCTTTAAGTTCACGCAACAAAGACTCGTTGGTGCCTGCAAGTACAATCATCTGACTGTCAGACATTGAGCTGTCTAGCTGACGTACTAGTTCCGACGGAGTCCCCATCCCGAGACCCCCACCCATCACTAAGACAGTGGGCTTGTCGTTAAGTCCTAAGGCTAGGCGAGCTTCTATTTTGCTCGGAGGATTGGCAAATCGCGGGCGGATAGGGATGCCAAGCGGAGCCAGTGCCGCCTCTTGCACGCCCATATGCCTAATGAGGGGCATGAGCTTGTGTGAAGCTAGGACATATGTGTCTATCCCTGGATTAACCCATGTGTAGTGCACGGTAAAGTCAGTGACAGCCCCCACCAATCGCACAGGCTCACCTAATCTCAGTTTAAGTGCCGCCAACAACCCCGCCGGGACGCTATGAGTACATAATATGGCCTCGGGTTTGTGCAGCGCTAGCAGGCGCTTAAACTTTCTGCACAGTAGCTTATTGATGAGGGAGGCGAAGTCAAACAACATGGGTTCTTCCGTCCACTGATAGAGTTTACCGTAAACGCTGGGTGTATAACGCAGCATCTTGAGGTAACTCTCTAACAGAACTTTCGAGAGAAAGGGACTGACGAACTCAAGCCCGTCGATGACCTGTACTGCGTGCCCTTGACATTTTGCCTCAGAGGCCAAGGCCTGCGCGACTTGGTTGTGGCCATGACCGATGGACGCGGAAAAGATCATTACATTCACTGACTCAACCCACCTCGCCTGCTACTGCAACCCCATCTTACCATATTCAGAGGTAAAGCGGTGAGTAGCGCGAAGTGTTAGAGCGTTTGCATGGCTATATCCCGGCTGGCGACGATATCCACGCTAAGTCCAAGCAGCTTGGCGTAGACAACTTGCCCCGCCTTTATCGGAGCGTCTACCACAATTTCGCTCAGCATTTGTACGCCAACAGCAATACAGTCCTTGGGCATGGCCGCAGAGGAAACAACAGGCAGCAGAGGCAAAACGCCGCCTCTGACACGCACAGTGGTGGTTAACATACGCAGAGGGTTGGTAGCTTCCGCTACCGCATAGCTTTTCCCCCGCGCACAGATATAGCCATGCACTTTAGGTTTTTGCTTTGCTTCGATACTTACCTCACCTATGCAACTATTCGGACAAACGATACATATCACCTTACGGCTAGCACTCATGCCTCTATACTCCCTCCCTAAGCGACACGCACAGCGCTTCTGCTCCGCTTTCTAAGGCGAAGGTGTCAATGTCCACTGCGATCATCTCGCTCGGCTTAGCCACAGGGAATCTCCTTACTAAGAGCTTTTGTTGTCCTCCCGACACGGTGAGAGTGCACTTTTGCATCGGAACCGCAGCGCGCAAGTAGAGGCGTATCTGCCCCGCAGCCCCTGGGATAAGCGCGATTTGTTGCGGCACGACGGAGCGCACTCCTTCACCGGCCCTGACGATTAGCGTGGGGTGCTCGGCAAGCAGGTTGCCTGCTGCGAAA